>JANOJO010000112.1:0-24025 GCA_031418795.1 Bacteroidota bacterium
AACACTTTCGCTTCTGTTAATTCTGTTTCATTTCTTTTTAGTTCTGTAATATCTCTTGCTACTAACACTGCACCCAACACTTCTCCTTTATCATTTTTATAAACCGAACCATTAAATAATACCTGGGTATGCTTATCATCACGTATGGTTAACGGATAATCTGTTACAAACATTTTAGCAAATACATCTTCGTACACTTGCCGTGCTTTTTGCCGGTCGGTAAAATAATTGAAGAAGTCCGAGCCAGTAAGATTTTCACGGAACACACCTGTAATATCAATGGCAGCCTGGTTCATGTCCGTTATTTTACCCTCAGGGTTTATGGTAATCAAAGGGTCAAGACTTGCTTCAATCAAACTGCGGGAATATTCAGTTAATAATTTTTCTTTGGCTACTGCTATTTCCTGATTTTGTTGCTGGAGTATTTTGTTAGCTTCATTCAATTCAAAGGTGCGTTGCTGCACTTTTTCTTCCATTTCCTTATCATGCTTCACCTGTATCTCGTGTAATTTGTTAGTTGCATTCGTCTGTTCCGTAATATCTTCAATAGACAACAGAATCAATTTCTCCGATCTGTTTTTGTTTATTACTTCACGGGCATTCAGCAACATTACCCGCTCACCAATAGAAGAAAAATTATGCTTTACTTCAAAATCATTAAACACCGATTTTTCAGGAAGAATTTTTTCAAGCAATTTTCGCAGTTCAGGGATATCCCATTGTTTGTTGCCAAGATTATAAATTAAAGTACCTTCAGTTTCTGCTTCGTTTACCCTGAACGTTTTATAAAAAGCTTTATTCGCCGTTTTTATCCGCAGGTCTTTATCCATCACCAAAAGCGGTTCACGAATGTTTACAATAATGGCTTCGGCATAATCCCTTGCTGTTGTTACCTGTTCATTCAAACTGATCATTTCCTGGTTCACCACCATCAGTTCTTCATTGGTACTTTGCAGTTCTTCTTTGCCTGTTTCCAGTTCTTCATTAAGGCTCTGCAATTCTTCGCTGCTGCTCAGCAATTCTTCATTGGCGCTTTGCAGTTCTTCATTGGCTGCTTCCTGGTCTTCGGTAATGCTCCGCATGTCTTCACGGCTTTGCGCCAGTTCCTTTTCTAATAGTTGTACCCGTAAATCTTTCGCATCACTTTTTATTTTTCCTGACGGAGTTTTTTTAGTGCTGATAGCTGATTGCTTATTACCAATTAAATTACCATCGTGAAAAAGCACTAAGTAATGCGGTTCAATGGTATCTGGCAACAGTAAGGCTTCGATAGTAATATTCTGCAGTACTCCATTTACATGAACAGGGATATTTTCTTTTATAACCGAACTTTTGTCCTGCCTGCCGGCAGCCAGGTTTTTTGTTTTATGTAAAATATTGCGTAGTTCAAAAGCCAATCCTTCTTTTGCCATTTTTAATAAATTATGGCTTGGTTTGCCCGGCGATTGTTGCAAATAGTTACCCGTGTTGCCCCTGAAATGTACAATGTCCATCGCCTCATTTACCACCACACCTGCGGGGGTATATTTGCTGAGCAAAATATCATCAGCCGTTTTTTGAAAGTCGGTGCGGATATTTTCACTTTTTGTATTGATATCGGTATTGCTGAAATTCTGTTCGCTTCGCTGACTTGCAATATGCATAAACCTGCCCGGCACATCTTTGCGGGAAAATAATTTATCATTTTTTCCTTCCTTCGACTGACGGAGAACAAAAAGCTCCGGCACACCGCCTGTCGTTTCCGATTTTCCCAGTAATAAAATTCCTTTTGTATTTAACGAATAATGAAAAGTGGTAAGTGCCTTTTTTTGCAGGTAAGGCTCCATATAAATAAGCACATTGCGGCAACTGATAAAATCCATTTTGCCAAATGGCGGGTCTTTTAAAAAATTGTGAACAGCAAACACACACATATCCCTGATGGATTTACTGGCCTGGTAACTGTCCGCCGGTTGGCGGATAAAAAATTCTTTCAGTCGTTGTGGTGACAATCCTTCTATATCGCTTTTTAAATAAATACCAGCTCTTGCTTTTGCAATTGCGGGTTCACTTATATCGGTAGCAAAAATTTGTACTCTTTCTCCGGAGTAAGAAGATTCGCTCAAAAATTCTTTTAAGCAAATAGCAATTGAATATGCCTCTTCGCCGGTGCTGCAGCCCGCCACCCACATCCGGATGGGTTCACCCGGTATTTTATTTTTTACAATGAGGGGGAAAACTGATTCGCATAAATTATCAAAAATTTTTGCGTCCCTGAAAAAACCGGTAACAGGAATTAACAGGTCCTGGTATAAAACATCCTGTTCTGTTTTATTTTCCCGTAAAAGTTTAAGATAGGCAGCAAGATTATCGCTTTTACTAATTGCCATCCGGCGAAGTATTCTTCTGCGGATGGTGGTTTGTTTGTAATAGGTAAAATCAGTTCCCTTACGGATACGCAGTAAAGAAAGTATTTGTTTAAACACATCCTCATCCTGTTGCGGAAGATTTTCTTCGCCATGTCCATTACTATTGGTTGTAATAATATGAACAACTTCCAGAAGTTTTTGTGGTATTTTTTCTGGCGGAAGTATAAAGTCAACAACACCGGCCTGAACGGCACTATGCGGCATACCTTCGTATGCAGCCGATTCTTCATCCTGTGCAAAGGTGATACCTCCATGATCCTTAATAGCTTTCAATCCCTGAGTTCCATCCGAAGCAGTACCCGATAAAACCACCCCGATTGCATGTGACTGATGTACTTCTGCCAGCGATGTAAAGAAAAGATCAATGGGCAGGTTGCGTTCGTTTTTATTTTTTGCAGGGCGGGGTGTAAGTTCCAGCACACCATCATTAGCAATCATCATTTTGTTGCTGGGGATGATGTAAATATGATCAGGCTGTACTTTAATATCATCAGCAATTTCCAGCACCGGTATTTTTGTAACTTTTTGCAGCAGATCCTGCAAAAGACTTTCATGGCTGGGGTCTAAATGCTGCACCAGTACATATGCCATCCCGCTATCCAGCGGGATAGCTTTTAGCAGTTTTTTAAAAGCATCAAGCCCGCCTGCCGAAGCGCCAATTCCTACAACAGGGAACAGGTTGGCAGATTTTTCGAGCGGCTTCCCGATAACTACCTGGGCTTTTGATTTTCTTTTTTTTGCTTTCATTTAAAAAATGTTATGATGCAGCTTTTAATCAGTACTATCTTTATTTAATTTAATGCAGGTTCATTACCAATTTCTTCAATCGGCATACGTCTTTTAACTTTCAATTGTTTAAAATGCGAAGGGGAAAGGCCTGTAGCTTTTTTAAACTGGTTGGATAAGTGTGCTACACTGCTGTAGTTCATCTTCCATGCTATTTCAGTAATGTTCATTTCATCATAAATAATCAATTCTTTTATCCGCTCTATTTTATGAGCGATGATGAATTGTTCGATCGTTGTTCCCTGTACTTCTGAAAATAAATTGGCTAGGTAAGTATAGTTATGGTTTAATTTCCCGCTTAAAAAATCGGAGAAATTAGTTTTGATTTGTTCATCAGCATGATGAATCATTTCCACAACTGCATTTTTTATTTTTTCAATTAAGATAGCTCTCTTATCGTCCATCAATTCGAGTCCTGAGTTGAGTAATGCCAGTTTCAGTTGCTCACGCTGCTCCATAGAAATGTTTTCCATAATATCAACTTCACCTAAATCAACCACAATGAAGTGTAATCCCAGTGTTGTTAATACTTCTTTCACCGCCATTTTACAGCGGTTACTCACCATATATTTGATGTATATTTTCAAATAATTTCTGCTCCTTATAACAAATACCTATAAAGTTGAGTGATTTAATCCGAATCCGGTTATATAATAATTGCAATAAGTTACATAATTCACACATATGAGGAATTCAATTTCCTGATAGTCAATTTTAAGCGATCTTTTTTTTGGAACTGGCTACTATTACAATACCTCCGATAAGAAGTACGGCGCCTGCGATTGGAGACCATTGCACAGCATGGTTTTTTTCTTTGCTTATTTCGATAGGACCGATATCAACCACTTTTTCAGTAGTTACATAATTGAACCCGGTGTAAATTATCATTATTAGCCCAAGTACGATAAGTACAATTCCGGTAGTTTTTGTAAGCATGCATTTTAGTTTATTATACCTTCAGGTAGTTTGTAATTATTTTCTCAGCAATGCTGAATTCAATTTTAATAAATTATAAAGCAAGACCGGGAACCGTAATTACAAATACAATTGTTTTAATTCAGTTACCATCCGTATCGCTAAGGCAAAATTCTTTTTTTGCTACCAGGTCCACAAATGCTCTCAGTTGATAATTGAACTCGTATTGATTTTCAATATTGGCTAAATGACCGGCATGATCCAGAACATACATCCGGGAATCGTGAATTTTTTCATGCATCATTAAGGCAGTGGGAGGTGGCGTTATTTTATCTTCTTTACCAACCATAACAAGAACGGGAATATTTATTTCATCAAGATTGGTGCAGGTTTCTTTACGTTCAGCTAAGGCAAGCAGGGTACTGCAGAGCGATTGTTGTGAGGTATTTATTATCATTTGCTTTACTGCTGCTACTGCTTTTTGCTTTACGTTTAAAGATGCCGGCAGAAAAAGATTTTTTATACTTTCATCAGCATATTTTTCCACCCCGGTTTCTTTTATGCTTTGGATTGTCTTTATCCTTTTTTCTATTCCTTCAGGTGTATCAGCAGTGCATTGTGTATTACTCAAAATAAGCGCCTCAAAACGATCCGGGTATTTTTCAACAGCATTTAATGCAATATATCCACCCATAGACAAGCCACAAAGAATTGCTGTGTCAAGATTCAGCTTATCCATCATGTCCACCAGGTCATCGGCAAAAAGATCAATGGAAAATTTTTTATCCCCTATCTCCGTGTTTCCGTGTCCGCGTACATCATACGCAATCGTCCGGTAACTGCTTTTTAAGGCTTCCATCTGCTGCTTCCACATTGACTTATTAAATGGAAAGCCATGAATAAAAATAATAACCGGGGCATCCTCCGGTCCTAAATCGTTGTAACTAACGGTAAGGTCATTTACAGTAACCTCAATATTTTTTCCAATGCAACGCATGATGTTATTGTTTTAGTTTGTAATTATTTTTTACGATACAAATTTGAACTTCATCTTTTATGTAAGCGTTACATTATTTTTGAAATAAATTACATCATTCACAGGTAAATGGTTTTGTTTCGGGTATGCCAAATAATCCCGGCCTGTCTGCGGCAGGTAGCTATCAGGACCGGCTCTGAAATATTTAAAAAAAAGAAGCAGCCTTATTGGGCTGCTTCTTTTTTTATTTAAGTGAAAGATAAATTTAGTTAACTGAATAAACCACCTTTTTTCAATTCACGTATCCCTTCGCCAATCATAAAACCATTCTGATAAACTTGTATCTTGTAATTTCCCTCCACAAAATTAGCACCTGGAACAAAGGAAAACTCAACGGCTTTCTTTTTTGCTGTTTCTATATCAACCGGCAGTTTCACTGTGAATAATTTATCACCTTCTTCACGGGTTGTAAAAGTTCCTGAACCCAATGCTTCTGTTGATACAGGTTTACCATCTGGTCCGGTTACAATTACAAACACATCTGTTACACCCGATGCTGCAATGCGGTTATTTACATCAAATGTTATCATCAGTTTGTCAACACGTTTTGCTGAAGCTGTAATTTTTTCTTTGCCGCTGCTTTTTATATTTACAGGCGTAATGGCAATATTGGATGCATTTAATGTAGAAGCAACATCAACTTTCTTTGTAAGCTCTTCCTTAATAACGGTTGTGGCTGTAAGATCCTGTGTTAAAATATCTTTCTCCTGGTTCAACACTACTTTATCCTGGGTTAAAGTTTGATTATCCAGAGTTAATCGTGCCACATCTGCTTCCATTACTGTTATCTTATCATTTAATGATGCAATCAGCTCTTTCGCCCTTGTCAATTCTGCGGTTGTAGCGTTTTTCTTATTTAAAATGCTGCGAATCTCAGTTTTTGTTTTTGCTATTTCCGAATTTTTTTCCGTTAATTTTTTTGACAGATCGGTATTCATGCCTGACATTGAATCAAGACGAACCAATGATTCATCAAAACTTCTCTGTATTTCACTTTTTTCATTTGTTACTGTTGCGATTTGTGATTGCTGATCTGCAATAACATTTCCTGATTTGTTTTTATCAACCATTAAAAATCCCGCTGTGCCTATTAAGGCAGCTGCTAATACGCCGATGATGGCATTTTTGTAATTTTTACGGGGTGTTTGTGTTTCCTGATTTTCTGTTGAAGGCCAGGGCTCTTTTGTTGTATTAATCATAATTGTAGGTTTTAAAGTTTTTAAAAAAATATAACATGCAAAACGAAAATCTTTTCAGATTCAGCTGTTCATTAATTTGAAAATGATTTTGTTCAGCGTCGATACCCCTTAGGCCATAACCGTGCCATGATTTTTTTACAGATAATATAAATAATCAGAGTTGATAGCTATCTGTTGATTGATAGTGGATAGCAGCGCAGCAGATGTGGATATAAAAATAAAAAGCAGGAGTTGGGCCTGAATATGTTAATAAAAATTAGCGGGTGAATTGTTCAACGCTCTTGCAGAGTGGGGGTAAAAAGAGTGCAAACTTTTATTATTGATTGCTCAATTTGACGCTATGCAATTAATGATCACAATCTTTAAATTCTGTGGCAGTTCCTGGTTAAAAATAAAAGCCTATATACGCTGAAGTGACACGATCATCTTTGGAAAAACCATAGGCAGCGCTTAATGTTACTTTATTAAATAATGAGAGAAATATTCCGGGACCATAACCAGCGTGCCATTTATCTGATTGCTCACCGGGATACCATACACGACCAATATCATAAAATCCTATCAACCCCATTTTCCCGTTAAACACTTTATTTCTTGCATTGAATATCAACCGCAGTTCATTATTATTATAAAAACTATGCCTGCCATAAAATCTTTGCTTGCGGTAACCACGCAGATTTTCATGGCTTCCCAGTGTGTTCAATTGATAAAATTCGGGATTGCCACTGATGGCAGATCCGCCTGCACGAAAAGCGAGTGATAAAAATTTAAAAACAGGAATATAAACAGCTGCTTCAGATGTAAGCCGTAGAAATGAACGATCATGATCATTCAAATTATAAGTATATGCAGCAGAAGTCTGAAAAGTGAATCCTTTGACCGGAATAATCAGGTCATCTGTTTTTTGATACTTGTATTTTGCAACTCCACCAACAAAATGTTTTCTTTCCAAATCAATTTCGTTGCCGTTGCCTGCAAATACTTTTATAAACCGATTTATATCCTCTTTAATCTTTACTGTCTGGTAAAATCCGCCTAACTCAAAGAAGTGTGATCCTGCACTGCGGTTGATACCCAACTTTCCGTAGTACTCATGACTGCGCAAACGGAAATAGCTCCTGTTGTAGGAAGAAAAACTACTTTCATTTCCTACACCAAAAAAATTGACGACTGAAGGTACTCCCGCCCCTGCAGTAAAACCAACATTCCATTTTCCAAGAGCCTGGTAAAAAATACTGTTGTATTCAATATTCACAGCAGCACGGTTAAAGGAATACTTCACTTTAATGCTTTGCTCATTCCCGACTGGTTCTTTGCGCCATTGTTCTGTTTTCTTACCAAACCCAAATGTGAGTGAAAGAAATCCGGGTTTTATATTAACCCCTTTATCATCATAATCAAAACTTTTGTAATTGTATGAATTCAATAATGAATCGTTACTGATTTGCAGCCTGGTTTCAGCAGAACTGATAAATTCGTTTTTTTCAGAATCATATACACGGGTTAATTTTTTGCTGCCCGCAACTGACGAGCCATCATGAATTGAATCTTTTCCTTTGCCTCCAATTATCCGGATAAGAATTCCTTTGCCTGTTGATCCATCTATCCGGAATACATCGTTATCATCCATTCCATACAATCTTATTTCATTCGTTTCAGTTGTAAAAAATTTGCGGCTGTATGAAGGTTTCTGTTTCTTTTCACCATCCTTTTTAAGTTTATACATTTTTACAGTTGTCTCGTTGTCAGCCACCCTTCCGATTTCGAAGAACTCTCTTTTTTCGCTTCCAACAATATCAACATTTTTCGCTAAGAATTTATAATAAACTGTTGCATATTCAGCAAGATGATTACGGCGTGATTTCAATTTGCTAATCATTTCATTTCCTGAAACAGGAAATACTTCAGGCGGAAGCTGTCTTACAGCCTGCTCAATAATTTTATCGGTAATAGATTGTTTTAGATCTTCTGCAATTTCTATCCATTGTTTCAAACTGGGCTCATTGGCCATTCGCCTGTCAAGGTTGCGAGCCGGAAAATTGAATGTAGTAACATCTTTAAGAGTAGTGTCGAATGATTGCAAATGTTTGAACCCCGCAAAAGAAATTACACGGCTCAGCATTTTTCCATCAAATTTGGTAAAAGCCTGGTCACGATCCCGGGGAACAGGTTTGAAAATTTTCTCCTCGCCGTCATTAAAAACTGCCCATCGCCATTGGTCTTCATGCCTGCCCCAATCGCCAATAAAAAAATCAAATAACCTGCTTCTTACAAAAGCTAACTGATCAACCCGGTGATCATTGTCCTCCAAAAGTTCCTCCAGTAATTTTTCTGTTCCAATAATTTTTTTTGGATTTCCAAAGTTTGGCGCTATATCCCAATTCTCATCAGGCCGTTGTTCAAAAAGATAAAGCTGGTTTGCAAATTCTTTATTAAAGGAATCCAATGCCGGTTGTTCTGGAATGAAAATAATCTCTGGCCGGGTATAATAAATTTTAGCAGCTTCAGCCATAGGAGGAATCGTAATAGCTGCGTAAGGATGTGCAATGGAAACCTGGTCATCAATAATGGTTTCTATAAATGTGCCCTGGTAAATTTCAGGTAATGCTTTCCCAAAGGATTTATCAATACTTCTCAAAACATATTCCCTTCCCAGTGTATCCCGCAGCCGTAATGTTTTTGATTGCCGGCCACCACCGCGTTCATATGGCATCAGCCCACCTGCCAGCGTATCCAGCATTACTATTTTTATTTTTACAGGTGTCGCCCATTCTTTGCGGTAATGAGTGCCCCAGCGTTTCTGATGGGATGGTTTACTATCATATTGTTTTCCTGCGATAACTACTTTATAAGTTGACTCAGTTGAAATTGTATCCGGAATCGGTTGGCTATAAATAATGCCTGTTATAAAAAAAGAAGTAAAAACAAAAATAGTTTTGGTAAAACAGGGCAGAGTTTTGATATTAAAAGAGGTCATGTTATCATTTTAATTGAAAAAGAGTAAAAAATCTTATATCTAATTATGCATCAATACAAGTTTCATTAAAACATTCTTTAAAGCAGTAACCAAAATATTAAGTTTATTAAGTTCAATTATTCTTTACCAAGGTTTGAAAACTGAAGTTGATTGTCAGGTAGAAAACAATGTTACCAACGTAATCAGCAAAGTCAGCACCAATGCGGCTTTTTGTAAAATTTTCATTTTTTTGATTAATTTTTTAAATGTGATTAATAAAATATAACAGGAAGTATGACTGTTCACAGAGTTTCGTTTTTCAGAAATAAGAATGGAATAAACTGAAATCAGCAACCAGGTGAAGATGTAAAGGTGGACTACTTTAAGCGGTATAGTGTTATACAACTATTGAAATAAGTTGTATGAATCACATGTTTTAAAAAGGGAATAAATTCAGTGGTATAAAAGATTACCCGCCCTGGTCTTAGCAATTTTACCTTAAAAGTTTTCGGCTGTTACATCCTGCGCTAACCTGTAATCATTGGAATAAGAATCATCTTTCATGTGTCCGGCAATCTTCTTTATACTTAATTAAATACAGGTGTGATATTAATTTTAAATAAGTCCGGGTAAAAAAAATCGTTAAGCATTTATTGCTTAACGATTTTTTAAATTCATAGCTGGATTAAAGTGTTGAAATAATTAGTGCCATTTCTTCTTTGGTTTTGCCAAGTTTAATCTGGATCCTGGATAACATTTCATCTCTCTTACCTTCTTCATAGTCCAGATCTTCATCAGTTAAAGCCGGGAATTGTGCTTTAAGTTTGTCTTTTTGATCGGTCCAGTTTTCCAAAACGGGAGCCGTAAGGTCTGTTGGGTTTAACATTTTTAATGAATTTAATTGGTAACTGATATTATTACGATGCAAAGATGAACCGCATTAATTCTGCAAGTGTTACACAACATTTTAAAAAAATTACAAGATTCATACTTTTGAAATGCGTATAAATTCCCCATCGAATCCAGAATTAATTATCCGGTCACCAATAATTTTTATCTTATGGGTTTTCGGCAGTTACATCCTGCGCCAATCTGGAATCACCGGGAGTTTTTTCCAGGTCTCTGTCCAGAGAATATAAAGCATCGTTGCTTATTTTTTCACCACCTGCAATTTTCATTTTATTTAATAAGCTCATCACCAGCACTTCTTCTTCCGTTTGTTCTTTTACAAACCATTGCATAAAATTCCAGGTGGCCCAGTCTTCTTCATCAAAACTCATCTTTGCAATTTTATAAACTGCTTTGGTGTTATCAACTTCATGCGCAAAAACTTTTTCAAAACAATTGTTCAGGCTTACAGGATCTTCCGGAGGGGCAGGTATAGCTGTTATTATTACTTTACCACCACGCTTTAAAATGTATTCCAGTATTTTCATCATGTGATTACGTTCTTCATGTGCATGCCTGAAAAGAAAATTGGCAGCGCCTGCCATTCCATGCCCGTCAGCCCAGGTTGCATACGATAAATAAATTTGTGCAGCGGATGCTTCTTTCGTGATTTGTGTATTTAATGCTGCTGCAATTGTTTTTGAAAGTCTGTTCGTATTCATTTGAATTTTTAAAAATGAGTGTATTTAAAATGATTCTTTGACAATTGAATTTTTATTCACCTGCAAATTTGATAACTGTTCTTCAATTGCGTCCATCATGGGCGGAGGTCCGCATAGATAAAATATTTTGTTTATTCCGTCAATGGATTTTTTAATAAAGTCTTCGGTAATCTGTCCTTCTGCATAACCATCTGCTTTTTCTTCTGATAAAATGTTAATGAAATTATTGCCCAGAATTTCTGTAAATTCCTTTTCGAGTATGATATCAGCTTTTGTTTTATTAGCAAAAATGAGTTTGTTATTACCTGTTTCTTTTTTCACCTGAAGATGCCTGCATATGGAGATAAACGGAGTAACACCTGCTCCCCCGGCAATAAATACACCTTCGCCTTTGTAAGCGATTGCGCCAAAAACATCATGCAAAATCAACTCATCATCATTTTTAAGTTGCAGAAGCTTGTTGGTAACGCCTTTATGAGATGAATATGTTTTGATGATAAACTCAATATAATCACTACCAGGAAGACTCGTAAAGGTGAATGGTCTTTTTTCTTCTTTCCAGCCGTTTTTATTTATGGAAACTTCAGTGGCTTGCCCTGGTATGAAGGTAAAATAAAGAGGTTTTTCAGTAACAATTTGTAAAACATCATGAGTGATTTTATAAATTGATTTTATTTTTACAACATGTTGCGGCATTCCGGGTTTGCTTTTAAGAATTGGATTAATTTTCTGCCAATGTAGTTGTAAGCGTTAACAGAAAAACCGTTTTCTTTTTTGCAAGCAGGCTGTGCGAAATACCTTCATGCAATGCGAGCATTTGTCCTTTTCTTAAGTTTACAGATTGCTCATCTGTATTTAATTGCATTTTTCCTTCCAGCACTTGTACGCTTATTTTGCCGTCTGCAGTGTGTTTTACCATTTCCGCACCTTTACGCAATGCAATCAGTACGATTCTCAAACCGTTTGTTTTGAAAACAGTTATCGCATTCCGGTCAGTGTCTTTCCATTTTTTCTCTTTCTTAATCTGTTCAATAAAAGAGAAAAGATCAATTGTTACGAGTGGTGCATCCATCATGCGAACTCCTTCCGGACGCTGTGCGGTTGCCACATTAAATTTTACTTCCATATTGCTTGTTTTAATTTTTAAGTTGTCAAAAAATGATTCGCTAACCACAGATACTTTAATCTATTAATTTTTCTTTCGATTCAATACCCGGTCAACCGGCATAGCTGTAAAGAAGGATAAATGCTGTAATCAGTAAACTGGTTGCAAAAACGAGAGAGGCAATAAAGCCAATATTATAATATCGTTTCATGTTTTCTGAATTTAAACATTAAATAATTTTTTCAAAACAAATTTCTGTATATTAAAACAGGAAGTTGTTATATAACTTATGAAATGAATTATATAATTCCTTTATTTTATACATTTAAACTGGTTTGCAGATATTTAAAATGTATTGCATTTTTAAATTGAAATATATTTTTTGTGTAATAGCAATCTGAACAAATAGTTGATCTATTAAACCTGGAGGTTTTTCAGGGAACCTAATACACCAAATACCTTTAACAGCCAGATTACAACAATAATCACTACAACTATATTAAGAATATTTTTAATCTTGCGATCCATAGGAATATAGTTGTTAATAAGCCAGAGAATAACACCAACAACAATCAATACAATTAAAACTGTAAGCAGGGGCATAATAATGATTTTAAAATGAATGAAAAAAATTCAAAATATTTTTACTTGTATTATAATTTTCTTTTGAAATGAATATTTTTATGACTTTCTGTATCTGAAACATTGAAAAATAAAAAGACCCGTGCTTATCAAACCGAAAAAAAGGTACCACCATATTTCAGAAAGCACGGGCCTTAGAAACCACACATATAGAAAGGTCAAAGTTTGAAAAAATTATAAAAGAAGAATCAGCAATAAAATAACAATGATGATCGCTCCAACTGAAAGATATACTCCGCCACTCATCACCTTCATTTCTTTTTTAATATCCTTTACTTCATTCCGGAGGCTTTTCTTTTCCAGTCTTGTCATCTCTGATTTATTCATACCTCTGATATCCTCCAGGCGCTGTGTCAATACCTGTGCCCGGGTATTTTCAGTGCTGTTGGTTTTAGAAGTTTCAGGTGCAATAACAGCTGAACTGGCCGGTAATGCAATTGCTAATAACATGACAAATGATGCCATGCGTAAAAATTTTTTAGTGCTCATTTTTAAAATTTTAGTTTGATTTAATAAAGACTTCTGGAATAATTTGCAATTTGTTTAAATAGTTTATTATTATTTTATAAAGATGGGTGGCTTTCTGTATTGATCTCTTACACGATTGTGAAAAAAAATTACATAATTCCCACTTTGCTGTTTTGCCTGGCAGAATTAATTATGTAATCTGTGAATGATATAACTTATTTCAGCAGTTGTGTAACTCTTGCCATTTTATTACAAACATCTTTGCTCTCTGGTTAAAAAATAAACATCAATTTGAAAACAAGGTTAAAGACTGAAAGTTCAAAATTTCTTAAACCGGTTTTAATGACATGGGTAATATTATTTTTTATAGTTGCCCGAAGTAATACAATGCCGGGATATAAACCAGTTAATGATACTACCGTAACCTCTTCACAACAACAGGCCATTGAATTCATTGATAATATAAAGAAATTGGATGCCAGTACATTTTGGCCAAATATCAAACCGTCATTATTCCTGCAAAATTTAAAAACAAATATTCACAAGCCCGTAAGTATTTACCCCGGCAATGGCACTAATTTTTGCGGATATGGGGCATTAACCTATTTATTATTACAAGATGATCCTTTAGGTTATGCAAAATTATTACTTCAATTATACAGCGAAGGAAAAGCCAGATTTGGAGATATCAATTTCAATCCATCCCGTGCTGTAAAAAAAGCAGCAGGTTTACTCAGATATAAAGGGGTACTTGACATACGTCCTGCTGAACAAATGTGGTACTTAAGCCTTGCTGATCATTTTAAAGGCTACTTGAATTTATTTAACCGCAGATATGATCCGGATGATGAAGATCGTTTCTGGGCATCTGTTAATTATGCCAAGTTCAACAGGATGGTAAGAAAGCTCATGAATTATAAAGTGAATGCAAGAGGCGCTGATCTCTCCCGTCCCAAAGTTGGCGACCTGTACCAATACATCAGTGAAAAAATGGAAACCGGGACTGTCGTTTTATTTATTAATAACAGGATAGTGCATAAAAAAAATCATGTAACAATTAAACTGGGAGTGCCTACACATTTTATCCTGGCGGAGAAAATCAGCAGAGAAAATGATGTCATCACTTTTGTTTACTGGGATTATGGCGGCAAAACCCTTTTACAATTATCCACGGCTTTTTTTAAACGGATAGTTTTCGGAATTACTTATTGTACTAAAAATGAAAATGATGCTGACTAAACTGACAGTGATAATATTGTTTTCAGGAATGGCAGGTTTTATTTTATCCTGCTCCCCAAAAAATATTTCGGCAAATTATTATTACCAAAATGAAAAAGTGCTGGACAGGATAGAAGAATCCTATAAAAAATTATACCAGCAGCAGCCGTTCACCATTGCCTTTACCGACAGGGATTTTAAAACCATATCGCTTGAAATTATTACAGATACACTTAGTTACATTTATCAGTTTGATATAAATGAAACACGTTTGACTGATACCCTGGTTGCCTACCATTTAAATGACTCAAAGATTATAGAATTAATTCAGCAAATGCGATCTATACGTTGCATATGGGTCAATAAGCTGGATTATTATGTTGATGAAAAAAAGAATACGCTGGTTCTTGTCTCCATAAAACCTGTCGCATTAAACTCCCCTTTTTCTTATAAAAAATATTATACCCTCACTTATTTTCCCCAACCACAATATTTTGACAGTGCGGGACAATTGCTGGACAAAAGGAGGCTCCGCAGGCTCAGGAAAATAAACGGTGAAATATTCAAAAGAATAAATGACAGGGTGTGTTATACTATTTCAGGAAATTTCAGGTGACAGGGAGGAAAGGGTTTTTCAAATAACATCTTTTGATTTAATAATAGTCTTTGTAAAAATATCAGATATGAAAAATCTGTAAATGATGTAACTCTTTCCTGAAGTTGTGTAACAATTACAAGTGCAAAAGCCCTCACCTTTATACTTACTTATACCAAAATAAAAAACAGGTTATGACATTTTATCAATATTTACCTTTTATTATAATTATATTACTCATAAGCTTTTTAATAAGCTCCATTTTTTTTCAGAAAAAAAATTTACCAGTCAAATTGTTTTTTGAAGGACTAAAAAATGAAAATAGCGGGCATTATGAAGAAGCTATCATGAATTATGAAAATGCCCTGACTGAAGTTAAAAAAAATAAATTTCACGGTCATCTTAAAAATAAAATTATCGAAAAGCTGAAAGTACTACATACGATTATTGAATACAAAAACAGTCTTCATTTCATCAGAGAGAATGGCGCATATTAACAGTATCCCGTAAAATCGTTACTACTCTCAATTATTCGCAGCATCATTCTGTTTACTATACCTGCAGCTTTTCATAAGCAATATACCCCTGCTTCCCGGGTTTGAAACTTTATATAAATAAAAATGAATACTCCATACTTCAATTGTTTACAATACCGGATGCTCTTTATCATTCCCGGCAAATCAAACACAAACTGCATCATTTTTGAAAGTGTGAATGATGTAATGAAGATCTGCAATTGTGTAATGCTTTCCGCAGAAAAGAGATACACCTTTGTACAATAAATTATTTATTAAAAATTAAAACAAACTAAAATGACAAACCTCTCAGAATTAAAAGGGAACTGGAACGAACAGAAGGGAAAGCTTAAACAAAAATTTGCAATATTGACAGAAAATGATCTGCTGTTTGCAACAGGTATGAAAGATGAAATGTTAGGAAAGATTCAGATCAAATTGGGTAAGACAAAAGAAGAGTTACAAAAAATTATCGAAGCGTTGTAGGCATCCTTCCTGGTGAAAACTACTTCCCGTTTTTTCGTGTTCATGACTGTAACTTTCTTCTGAATAAAAATATCAGATTCTTTATAACTATTCAATCATATTAATTTCAAAAAACAATTTAAATTTTTACAAAATGAAAAAAACAATTCTTATTATAACGATGTTGCTTGGCGCCTTTGCGTTTCAAACCGCCAATGCACAAGTTAAAGTTGGTCTCAGGATCAACATCGGCACACAGCCAATATGGGGTCCTGTGGGTTATGATCATGTTGAATATTATTATTTGCCCGATATTGATGTATTCTATTATGTCCCCAGGCATCAATATATTTATCTTCAACGCGGACGCTGGGTATTTTCTTCATCATTACCATACAGGTACCGCAATTTTGATATTTACACCAGCTATAAGGTGGTAGTTAATGAACCAAGACCATATCGCTATGCTCAATCCTACAGATCAAAATATGCAGGATACAAAGGCAATCGCGGACAGGAAGTTATCCGTAACAGCCGTGATTCAAGATATTTTGAAAACAAAGGCCATCCTGAACACAATAACTGGAAGAAAAATGGTAATCATGGAAATGGTAATGGCCGTAATAATTAAGGATAGTAAATAATAATCGTCAGTAATTAATTCTTCAGTTGCCTTTTACATGGATAAAAAATTAGATGCTGACGATTCATTTACGGGAGAGATTAATAAAACAGGTCACATTTTTTAAATAATAATTAAAACAATTTATGGGAAGTTTATTGTACATCATTGCTGTCATCCTCATCATTGGTTGGCTAATCGGATTCTTGGCATTTAATGCCGGGAGTCTGATTCACATTCTGCTTGTAATTGCACTTATCGCCATAATACTGAGAGTTATCCAGGGTAGAAAAATCGTATAGAAGTTTCAGTGGTTTTCATGGATGTGTGAATTATATAAATCATTTTCAAAATTGTGAAACAGTTACGATGAAAAATAATTACATATTTGCATTTATCCTTATCCTCTGACAATCTTTTTCTCATTAGCATTTGGTTTTGGTACAAGCCCCTTTTTTTACAGGGGCTTCTTTATTGGAGATAGCGGCCATATAAAAATAAAAGAAATGATGAAAGCAGGGTTGGTGATTAACATTTTAGCGATTGTATTGATTGCCTTGTTCTGTGGGTTTTTATTGCCATTGCTGATACAGTTATAAAAAATTACAAACCATTTAATAAAAAACAAGTACCCTCCAATAAAAGAGGGCTTTTTGTTTTTCAAAACCAACCCCGGTAAATACCGGAGCAGGCTCACCCAAAAACTTTACCACTGCAACTTTCTTGAAAAAAACATGATAATGCCAAGTGCAATGAACAATCCGATACTGCCCATCAGCAACGCATAATCCTGCAACTGTATAATGCTGAAAATATAACTGTACACCACAGCCAATACAAAACTTATGAACAAGGCCAGTTTCGACGATTTCATTACACTGCCCACATACCAGGTAACTAATCCGATGGTGGCCACACCTGCAATAAGATAGGCAAGATTAAAACCTGTGTATTCAGAAATAGATAAGAGCAGGGTGTAAAATAAAACAAGTGCAAGCCCTGCTAATCCGTATTGTACCAGATGCAGGCTTCTTTTATAAATTGATTCAATAAGAAAAAAAGAAGCGAAAGTGAGAATGATACAAAGCAGCGCATATTTCACTGACCTTTCTGTTTTATTATAACTATCCACGGGTATCAGCAGATCTGCACCGATGAATGATGCAGACAGATCATAAAAATTATTATTCCATACCATCGGCACAGAGCGGTTCATATATTTCCAGTTGGCAACAAAGCCACTGTCTTTCACATCTCTGGTATCCGGAAGTTTTACCCCCGTAAAACTCGGGTCGGGCCAGGTGCTTTCCATTTGTAATTTATTTTCTCTTGCTGCTGTAGCAAATGCAAGCTGCTCCGATCCATTCAGTGAAAATTTCATTTGGAATGAATGTTCTTTTACAGCTTCTTCTGCTGACAATGGAACTGCGGCAGCAAATGCATCTGTCATGGCAGACTGACCTGGTGGCTGTGGATTGAAAACAATACTGCTGTCATTCCATTTTACAAGCAGGTCTTCATTTATACCACGCAGGTTATCCTGTACTTTAAAAAGAAGGGTGGCTTCGTTCCATATAATATTTTCTGTTGCAATTTTTAATTGCAGTAAATCCAAAGGTTTAAACTTTCCATTGATAATAATCTCACTTCTGTAAACAATAACCTGGTAAATACCGCGGTGTCTTTTTTCGGGGTAAATCCTGGAGGTGATATCAGACTTATCCGGTAAAAAATAACTGACAGCCTTATTTACAACAATTGTTCCTTTATCATCTTTAGAATAAATATAATATGGTAACATGATAATCGGTCCTGTTATCATCTGCTTCCCCGCCCATTTATTACTGATGTCGGCAATGGCTTCTTTCTGGCGACCGGCTCTTTCTTTTACCAGGCCCATGATGAAGTAAGTAGGAATCCAAAGTCCAATTGCCATGACGAAAATGATAACGGCTTTGAAGAATAGTTTTCCTTTGTCTAAAAGTGATGAACCCTGGTTAGAAGTTTCTATTGTTTCCATAAATTTATTTTTAAGATTAGTTATTTTTTATGATGACTGAATTTTTTACGGAGAAATAAACAAGTGATAAAAAAGTACCAAACAGGATAGTGACAGACCATGTTTTAAAATGTTCAAATGGATTAAGCAACCGGTCGAAAATATCTTCTGCTATGTCGCCGGGGTTGGTAAGAATATCCCAACTGTTCCAGCGGAGAAACCTGCCGATATAAATACCGAATGCACAAAGAAATAATGAAACAAAAATTACAAGAGTTGTTTTTCTGCTGCCAAATTTTAAAACAAGGAATGATTCTACTTTTTGCAAAGAAAGTAATCCAAGCATTAATCCATTAAATGCAGCGCTGAATAATAACAGTATATCATACCAGTAAGGTACCGGTGTTCTTTGTCTCAGATGAAAAAAATCTGTGATTATATAGGGGGCATTGGGCAGAAATAAAAGCCATAGAAACAATAGAGAATAAATTTTCCAGCCGGATACATTTTTATTTTTTTCTAACTTATTGCTTATGGCAAATGGTATCCATGCAAGAAAAAGATTCCAGGCCAGGAAGATATAATTCAACTGACCAGTGATAATAATTCTTACAGCCAGCAGCATCAATGTAAATGCAACAGGCAATAAAATTCTTTTTTGCAAATTCATTTACCTTGATTTATAAGCTGAATAATTTTGGGAATAAAAATGATCATCCCTGCAATCAAACTGAAAACAGAAGCAAGCAATACTGCGCCGGCAACTATATCTTTTATTCTTTTTATACCGGGGTGAAAATCTTTGCTGACCATGTCACAAAGTTTTTCGATGGCCGAGTTTATCATTTCTAAAGAAAGAACGAGTGCAATGAAAAAAAGTATCGCTAACCATTGGCCGGGGGAAATTTTAAACACTGCACCAAGTATAATTGCAATTATCGCAATAGCCAGTTGTATAAGGGCATTTCTTTCATGGAAAAAAAACTCCAGTATTCCTTCTATGGCAAAGCCAAATGATTTTAAAAACTTTTTCATTATGAAGATGTTTTATCTGCTACCCATTTCCACCAGAAAGCGGTGCAGGTGCCATATACAAAAATCTGATACAGGTCGTCGCTAACAGATGAATCTCCTGTTCGTATAATTGCCATACAAACCGGAATCATAAATACGATGGCCAATAGAGTAATTAAGTAACCGGCAGGATGAACAGGTATATAAATCCATCCGAATTTTTTAAACCATGTTGTTTTCATAATTAAAATTTTTATTATTAACAGCAGTTACAATTTTCACCCAAAGCATATAAGAAAAGTATAATCAGCACTCCTGCACTGAAAGCCGTCACCAGCAACGGAAGCCATCTCTTTTGCACTGAAAGATTTAATAAAAATTCTTCTTTTGTAATTCGCAATTCAATTTTCAGTACCTGGAAGATGGTAAGTAAAAAAGCAAGCACAGGCCCGAAGAGAATAAGCAAATTTATATTCCAGCCTAATCCATCCTTAATGCCCATGCTGTCAAGAGTTGGCTGTGTAGCCTGATACAGGCCATAACTTCCAAATTCATTTAATACATTGATAAGAATAAAATAAGCGGTTGGCAAACTAAGCAGTAAAGCCGCAGCGATAAGCCAGTTGTTTTTAAAAGTTGTTGTTTTCATTTTTTTGTTTTTTAAATTTTTATGCAAATAATAATTCGTGAACTTGTTTTCTTTCTGTTTCAATCTTTTGTTCTGTTTCTATTTTTTTAATTTTTGATAAGCAAATAACAAGCGGCATCAGCCCAATTACTCCAAAAGAACAATCAATCAGCCTCCACCAGAATGGCATTCCTCTGTAATAGCCGGCAACCAATGCAAACGGAATAACCAGGATGCATGCAATGATGCCAAATTCTATCACCCATTTATTTTTAACCGGATCTCTTAACGGCCCGATAAATAAAATGGCTAAAACAAAATGGGCAAATGCCAGCCAGTCGTAACCATAAAAAAGAAATGGATAATTTTTCCCCGTTTGCTGCACGGCCAGCAATACTTCCTGTAACCAACCTTTGATTGACCCATCAAAAGGAAAATGACTGATAATAAAATTGAGTTCCATCTCTACAGGTATGGCGGTAAGTCCGCTCAGGAACAAAGCCAGGATAAAAAGCTTTACCCAGTTCCTGATAATATGTTTTTCTTTATTCATAGAAAGTGCTTTGTATTTCAAAGTGTATGTACAAAAAAAATTATTTTACTCCTTTAATCATGTTCTCTAATGCCGTAATGTGATCGGTAAATGCTTTCTCCCCTGCTTTAGTAACTGAATAAGTCGTATTTGTTTTTTTACCAACAAATCCTTTTTTCACTTTTAAATAGCCGTTCTCTTCCAGGTTCTGTACATGCGTGGCAAGATTACCGTCTGTTACTTCCAGCATTTGTTTCAAATCATTAAAATTAATTTCCTCATTCACCATCAGGATGCTCATCACCCCAAGTCGAATGCGGTTATCAAAAACTTTATTTAAACCTGTAATCGGATTTTTCATACAGCCCCTCCAAACCTCCCCGAAGGGGAGGATTGCTACTCACAGCCCTGAGACAGTAAGTGCACAATTGTTTTATTTTGTTTATTAAAGAACAGGAAGTTGAAAGTGTGACACAACAGAAGTCAAATCAAATAACTTCAGTTTGTACCACAACGATCAACTTACTTTTAAAGAACTATCGAAAAAAATGGTAACATAACAACCTAAGTTCCCCCTTTGGGGGACAGGGGGCTTCTTTCATACTTCCACCACATTGCAAAACCATATATAATATGCAACACTCCAAACCCCGCCGCCCAGAAATAAAGTCCATACCCAACAAACTGAGTATTAACAAGACCAAGAATTATCTCGCAAAAACCAAGATATCTTACATCTGTTAATGTGTATTTGCTTGCATGCACTAAGGACAGTCCATAAAAAATCAAACATGCAGGAGCTACATACCGCCATTCATCATTTTGCAAAATAGCCAGTATAAAAAGCCCGCCGCTAATCAATGGTATCAGCATATTTATAGCCAACCGTTTTGCCGTAATATCCCAGATTGGTAATTGATTTTGCTTTGCCCGTCGCCATGTAAAATAGAAAGCTGAAACCAATGCTGTTGCCAGCACTGCTGCTGCTAACACAAGCAAATTCATTTTTAATTTTTGAAATTCAAAGCCTGAATATCCCTGGCTATTGAACCTCACATAGTATTCATATATCCAGTCATAGGCGAAATAGGCACCAATTAATGCAAACACCCCGGCAGCAATACCGCTGAGTCCGCTTAAAGAAATGAAACGGGACGACCGTTCCATCATTTGCTTAATGTCCCTGAGAGTTTCGAGAGGCTGGTTTTGTTCGCTCATAAAAAGCACTTTGAACTGCAAAGTAGATGATTAATTTGTTAACTTCCAAATAAAATTTGTGTTATTTATAAAAAACTATCAATCCGAAGACATCACCTGCCAAATCATCTGAATCATTTTGGCTTATCACCCTATTTTTGCAGGTATATGCGAATACCCCGGTTGAAAATCCTTTTACCCCTTCTGTTTGGAATTTTGTTTGTAACCGTAACCCATGCCCAACGAAAAATTATTTCTGGCATTGTAAAAGATGCACACAGTGAAGAACGCATTCCTTTTGCATCCTTGCAATTCCAGAATTCATCTGTTGGTAAACTCTCCGATTCTTCAGGTTCCTTTTCTTTTTACCTGAACCAATGGCCTTCTGATACTTTAGTGGTTACTTGTGTTGGTTACCAGCCGCAAAAAATATTTATTCTGGCTTCCCGGGATTCTATAACTGTGGATATAGTAATGGAGCGGGGCACTTTCATTGAAGGTGTAAGAGTAAAATCAAAAGTAAACAAGGGACTCTTTTTATGGAGAAAAATTGTAGAACATAAACCACAGAATGATAAATTCAGGTTTGATAATTTTTCCTACGAGGTGTATAATAAACTGGAAGTGGATCTTAAGAATATCAATTTCGGAAAATTTTCAAAATTCAAACCGCTGAAACCGGTTACTGATTTAATAACAGGAAATATTGACACAACCGAAGGACTTCCTTTTCTGCCCACTTTTCTTACGGAAGCATTGTCAAATTATTATTATCAAAAAAAACCATTGAAGCGCCGTGAAGTAATTACAGCCGTAAATACAAACGGGGTAAAGAATGAAAGCATCATCCAGTTTTTAGGAAGTATGGATCAAAATGTGAATGTGTATAATAATTTCATCCCGGTGATGAATAAACAATTTGTAAGTCCCGCAAGTGATAATGGAGATGGTTATTATATGTACCGCGTAATTGATACACAGATAGTAAATAAGAACCGGTATTTCCATCTTGTATTTACACCCAAACGGCGTGGTGAAAATACATTTGAAGGAGATTGCTGGGTACATGCCGGTACTTATGCCATTCAAAAAATGAACCTGCGGTTGGGAAAAGATGCTAATGTAAATTTCTTAGAAACACTCAGCCTTATACAGGAATACCGTTTGCTGGATGATTCTACTACCTGGTTTTTATCAAAAGATAAATTTGTGGCGGACATCACTCCTATCGGAAAAGAAAAAATCGGATTCATTGGCCGTAAAACGGCTACTTACAAAAACATTGTGGTAAACGACAGTTCCGTAATCAATGAACTGGCTAAAAATAAAATACAGGAAGAAGTAATAACTGCATTGGGCGCTGCAGAAAAAGACAAAGATTTCTGGACAACTGCAAGGCACGAAGAACTCTCAAAAAATGAAAAGGGCATCATTAAAATGATTGATACGCTGATGAATGCTCCGGTTTTTAAAAAATTTACCAATTCATTGAATTTTATTGGTACCGGCTATCTTAACAAAGGAAATTTTCAACTGGGCCCCTGGTACAACTGGCTTACGTCAAATTCGTGGGAGGGTTTTCGTATGCGGTTTGATTTAGGAACCAATTACAAGTTTGATAAAAAATTCTGGTGGCATACATACCTCGCTTATGGATTTAAAGACAAAAAAATGAAAGGCAAAGCAGAGTTGTTTTTCCTGCCATCAAAACATCCGCGTACATTTTTATATGGTTCTTATATTAACGATTTGGATTATGGGCAGAGTTACTACGGGGAAGTTTCCAGTGATAATATTTTTGCGCTGGCAATTCGTAAATCCGGCATCCCGATCAAGTTTTTAAAAATAGAAGAAAAGCGTTTTGAATTTTTTCATGAAACAAAAGCGGGGTTCTCCGGTTTTCTGTCAGCAGCACATAAACAGTTTACTCCTTTACAAAACATTCCACCTAAAGATTCTTTTGTTGTTGTAAACGGAAAGGCACTAAGAACTTTTGAAGTTTCATTAAGATTACGATTTGCATATTTAGAAAAATTTTTAGAAAATACTTTTTTTCGTACCAGTATCGGCAGTCCCTACCCGATTCCTGAATTCAGAATAACAAAAGGCATCTCC
>JANOJO010000113.1:0-16288 GCA_031418795.1 Bacteroidota bacterium
CGGGCGGAACAAATTTTGAAGCATGTGCAATTATATAATAACCCACGTTCCTGTTGATGGCACCATCCAGTGTTAGTGCTCCTTTACATTCAGTGCATCCGCCGGGTGTGTGCGGATTATAGCCGCCATCACTGGCAAGATTCCATTCCAATGCCACTTTGCTCCAGTTGCGCATGGAACCAACAATAACATTTTTTACATGCCATTTTAAATCGCCATCAAAAGTTCCGTTGGCTCCTGTCCACTGCTCAGTGAAATAAAGATTTTTATCAGGGTGTGCGGCATGGACTGTTGACATTGCACTGATATCGCCGGCATAAAGATGAAAAGCTGAACCGTCAACAAAAGATTTTGCAGCAGCATCATTTAAAATAGTAATGGGATAGTTTGGATTATCGCAATTATGATCCCACACAATAATTTTAGTTGAAATGGTTGCCGCCTGGAATGCGGGGCCTAAATGATTTTTAATAAAATCGGCCTGCTGCAACGCAGACATTACCATGCTTGGATTATTACCGCCATGCTGCGGTTCATTTTGCGGTGTGATGGCATCAATGGTAATACCTCTTGCATTCATGGCCTGAATATATTTTACAAAATACTTTGCATACACATTGTAATATTGAAGTTGCAGGCTTCCACCGATTGAGCTGCCATTATCTTTCATCCATACCGGCGGGCTCCACGGCGACCCCATAATTTTTATATTGGGATTGATGAGCAATATTTCTTTCAGCAAGGGAATTACATCAACTGTATCTTTTGACAAACTGAAATTGGTGAGATTAATATCAGTTTGACCCGCAGGCATATCATTATAACTAAAAACTTCGGCGCTTAGATCTGATGCACCGATGCTGATGCGCAGGTAACTGATACCAATTGAATTTTCATTTTTCCCAAATAACTCCTGTAGCAAAGCAGATTTCTGAGCAGCAGATAAACGGTTAATAAGATAAGCGCTGCCGCCGGTTAAGGAATATCCAAATCCATCAACTGATTGATAGGATAATGAGCTGTCAACTTCTACTGTTGGGAAAGTATTGGAAGCTGTGGTAAATGCAAGCAAATCATTTTGCTTTTGCAGCAAAACCGATTTATCTCCCTTAGTCATCCATACAGTAATTCCATTTGTTACAGGAGGGTTTTCATTACCAGGTTTTTTATTTTTTGAACAATTAGAATTCATGGACAAAAGCCCGGTTGAAACTATTACAGCAATTATTAGTTTATTTACATTCATTCTATTGTTGATTGGATGGTTTCAGAAAAATTAATGATTGATTATTCCTTGCTATGATTAAAACTTTACTACCTCCTGCATAGTTAATCCATTTTGCATCTCTTGCCTCTCCGGTTATATCAGCAAGTTGGGAATTATATTGTAGTGACGGATTGTTTTTATTGTAAGAAAAAAAAGATGGTTGCAAGGCATCATAACGTCCTTCATAAGGGATAACGCCATAAAAATTTCCCGCTGCTAAATAACTGTTAGATTTATTAAAACTGAAAGGTACAAAAGTGAAAATTGGGGCAAACTGCAATTGTGCAGGCAGGTCCATTCTTTTAAAATTCCCTTTTCCATCATTGATAAAACAGGATGAGCCTAACACTTCTGCTTTCAATTCAATATTATCTTTAAATAAATCGTAAAAAATATACTGTACTGTTTTGCCCGCTACTTCGTTGTATTTTAAATATGCCTTTTTCAAAACAGGTAATGCTCTTTCCAGTTCATCTTTTGCAAGGAAAGGATATTCTTTTCCGTCTATTGTGTATGCTACAATCTGTTCAGTGGTGCCATTATTATCAAAATCTTTCAGATAAAGTTTCAGTGGCCCGGTTTTACCGGCCCAGTATTTTGTATTCCATCCCCAATTCCCGGCTAATATATCCTGGTAACCATCCCCATTTACATCGGTTGAATATAAGCTCTGCCAAAGACCGGTTGATTGCGGAATATCAAGTACTGAAAATTTTCCTTTATTATTTTTAAAAACTTTTACCGGCATCCATTCCCCGGTTACTATTAAATCTTTCCAGCCGTCATTATCTATATCTGTAAAGATTGCAGCGGTTACCATGCCCAGTAAATAAAGCGGGATAATATTATCACCTGCTTTTGTAAAATGAGCTTTACCATCGTTGAGATAAAGATAAGATGTAGTGGGTGTTCCATATTTCACCGGGCTTGTCATGTTGCCAACAAAAATATCCTGGTCTCCGTCATTATCAATATCTGCAACGGATACGCATGATTTGTTTTCGTAAACTACTGACATGGGGTTCTCTGCTTTTTTAAAATTTCCCTTTCCATCATTGAGATAAAGCTTATCTAAAAGAGCAAATTCATTTACGGGGATTTCATTGCCACCGCTTAAAACAAAAAGATCTGTAAAAGAATCACCGTTGGCATCAAAAAAAACCGCATCTACTTCTTCACTTACAGCGTATTTATTAAACAACGCTGTATCAGTTTGAATAAATTTTCCATCGGGTTGCTGAATCATTAATGCACCCGGTTGCCATTTGGCGCCGCATACATAAAAATCATCCAGGCCATCATTGTTTACATCTGCTACTGCCAGTTTAGGGCCTCTTGTAGAAAGTGCATGTGGAATAAGGTATTGAACATTGTAATCCACGAAATCATTTTCTTTATGTTTCCAACTAAGGTTTACCTGTGCAGTTATGTCCTGCATCAGTTTATTTTTTTGCGGAAAAAAATTGGCGTAAACAAAATCTGCCTGAGTATTGTTTTTATTTATCACAAGTTTTTTATTGATAGCCGGATTTTTTATCAGTTGATATTTTTGATTAGGCCAAACTATTAAAAGACTGTCAACAGTGGTTGCTGCATCTAACCCAAAATGTAATTGTGCAGTGGAAGATGACATGAATCCTCTTGCCGGCATTAATTGTTGGTATTGTATTTTTTCTCCGGTAAATAAATAAACTTTGCAACCAAAGCCAAAAGTATTCACACTGTCACCTGTAAATGAAAGGGAGATAAAATTTTTCTTTGGCGCATTATTTTTTAAAATAAGTGCTGGTGCATTCAGGCAATTTATTATTAAATCAAGATTGCCGTCGTTGTCAAGGTCGGCATAAGCAGCGCCGTTGGAACAGCCTTTCAGTTTTTGAGTACCCCAACTATCACTTACATCATTAAAAGTTAATTCCCCATCGCCTTTATATAAAAATGGATGTGTTTCTCCATCAGGCATGGCGGCAATTGTTTCATCATCATATTTATCTGTGGCATCCATGCCTCTTGCTTTTTGTTTGTCAGCAAACTTTATAAAATCCAAATCAACAGGCCGCTTTACAATGCCACTTGAAATAAATAAATCTTTATTGCCATCATTATCAAAATCTGCAAACAGCGGGCACCAGCTCCAGTCGCTTGCTGATACACCGCTTTGCAATGCTGTTTCGCTGAAACTTACACCATTACCATTATTTCGTTGCAAACAATTTTTAGAATATTGATATTGATACCCCCGGAGTTCCAGTTTTACTTTATATATATCCGGGTTTTCATCACTGCCATAGGTCTTTAATGTTTTTTCATCGGGTGGCAACATGTCAACTGTCACAACATCCAGCTGGCCATCATTATTATAATCGGCTACATCATTGCCCATACTGAAACGGCTGTAATGCCTGAAATGTTTAGCACCGCTTTCTGTAAATGTTCCGTTGCCGTTATTTACATAGTAATAATCATTTTCATGAAAATCATTGCCTACATAAATATCATCCCAACCGTCATTATTAATATCTGCAATAGCAAGTCCAAGACCATAACCAAGATTACTCTGGTAAATGCCAGCTTCTTTCGATACTTCAGTAAAGCCCCCCTTCCGTTCACCCGAAGGGAGAGAAACCAGTGGGCCATCATTTCTGTAAAGCCTGTCACCGGAAAGTGTGTCATAATTATTTCTGTTTATTGTATCCACTATATTGGCATGCGGATGATGGGATTGATTGAGCATATAACAATCGAGGTCACCATCCCGATCGTAATCAAAAAAAGCGGTTTGTGTCGTAAAACAGGAAGTGTTTAATCCATACGCTGCAGAACTTTCGGTAAACGTATTGTTTTTATTATTTATAAAAAGCTCATTGTGCCCGGTAAGTCCATACTTACTACTGACAGTTGAAACATAAATATCAAGATAGCCATCGCTGTTTATATCTGCCATTGTAACACCGGTACACCAGTCTGCCGTGCCGGCCACTTTTGCTTTGGCAGTAATATCTTCAAATTGAAAACCGCCTTTGTTTAAATACAATTTATTATTGCCTTTACTGTTGGCTGCAAAATAAATATCTTCTAATCCGTCATTATTAATATCTCCGGTGGCAACACCTGCGCCATTGTAGTAATACAGGTAGTAGAGAATATTGAAAAGTTTTTTCTTTTCCAATGTATTGGAAAAACTGATATTGGTTTTTGAAGTTGGCAGGCTTTCAAACAGGGCAGTTTTATTTTTACAGGATTGAAAACTTAGTACAAGCAGAAAGTAGAATAAAAAATAATCAGAGATTGAATGTTTGCCCTTATTCATTTCAAAAAATAATTAATAAGTAAAATGTGAAGATAAAAAAAGGGCTGATACAATTATTGCCCAGCCCTTTTACTGCTTATGTCGAAAACTAAAAAAAAGAATCTTTATAGCTTGCTGTTGAATAAAGCTAATACTTCAGATGCTGATAAAGCTTTTCCATAAAGCCTGAACTGATCCATTGAACCTGAATAAGAATGTATCCAGGCATCTCCCGGACCAGATACACCAGATGCATGTCTGTTCCAGCCGCCCAATACAAAATTGGAAATGTTTTTAAATTTCAGTTTCCCCAACCCAATATTATTTCCTGTGCCGGTATAAGGAACTGCTACTCCATCCACATACGCCTTCACTATAGAAGTTGTTTCATCATATACAAAAGCAACATGGTGCCAATTGCCATCTAAAGCATTTGGCAATTTGTTTACACCCCGAAACTCTACCCAATAATCATTTAAAGCAAATGTACAGGCCATGCCACTTGAAGTACTATTGTCAGAATTAGGCCCTCCTTTTTCAACTAATAAAAACATAGCACTTCCATGCCAGAAATCTGTTGAAGGGAGTGAAAAATGAAATTCAGGTTCACCATCAGTTGCAGGTGAATTTTTCAGCCAGTAAGCAACAGTAATACTGGTTGAGTTTGCAAAGTCGTTGGCTGAAGGATATTTTATGGCTTTATTTTTTGCAGCAACTCCTTTTACAGCCATTCCCTTTATTCCTGTAACACTTGTAAATGGATTGCTGGAAGCAAAATTAGCACGGATGCTATCCACAGCATTCATCAATGGGTCAGATGTGGTACCATCAAATGCAACATAAAATTTTAAAGGGCCACCTGGATACAAAGGAAAACGCGGATCACTATCCTTCGGAAATTCTCCCAATTTAGGCCTTTCCATTTTCTGACAGGAAAACAAAACGATACAAAGCGAAAAAAGAAAAACTGCACATCTGGCTGATAGATTTATTTTTTTCATAAACTGATTTTTATATAATGAAAGTAGAAGCATACACCTGCAAAAACATTTTATAGTTTTATACATTCATAAATTACCATTCCGGGTTTTGAACTAATACATTATTACTTCTATCAATCTCCCCTTGCGGTATTGGATAAAACCTGCACTTGTGCTGATAGCCTAAGGGACCCAGCACGGATACAGCGTCGCCCCATCTTACTAAGTCAAAGAATCTTTCACCTTCCAGCCCAAGCTCGGCTCTTCTTTCTTTTTTAATCGCTGTACGCATTAAAGCCTGAGTTGTATATGTTATACCTGCAAGACCCACCCTGCTGCGTACCTGATTTACCAAAGCGGCTGCCTGGGTGCCACTACCGGTTTCATTTAAACTTTCTGCTGCCATTAATAATACATCGGCATAGCGCAATACTCTTTGATTGATCCAATAGGCTCCGTCTAACCATCCTGTTGATTGCCTCATAACCGGGTCTGCATATACTTTTTTATTCCAGTATAGTTGAGCTAGAGCAGCAGGAAGAACTCCGCCGTAACCTCCAGTTGATGGATCGTCGGATTGTCCGGTGAATAAAATGCTTGAGGCCTTCCTGGGATCACCTGCTTCAAAAGAATTAACAAAATCAGCGGTTGGTACATTCCAGCCCCAACCTAAATTCCAACCACTGGCATTGGAAGCCCGAACTCCCTGGCAGGTGGCGTACCATGAACCATGATCGTCTGTTCTGTTTGGTCCCATTAAGTTTTGCCATTCAAGAATTGATTCACTGCAATTTTCTCCGGCATCTTTAAATATTCCATAATAACTGGAATATAATGAGTACTGGGCAGAGTTTATTACCTGCTGACTTAGTGCAAGTGCCTGTGAAAAGTTTCCTCTGAATAAATAGGTTTTTGCATGTAAGGCTTTGGCAGCGCCGCTTGTTAATCTTCCGGGATATTTAGCACCCCATACAGTCGGAAGGTTTGCTGCTGCAAACTGCAGATCGGCATCTATTAAAGAATAAATAACGGAAGCAGGCGATTTTGCAATATTAGCCTGGGCTGCATTATAAACTCTGAAGTCTATTTTAGGAACATCACCATAAGTTCTTACCATATCAAAATAAGAGAAGGCCCTGAAAAAACGGGCTTCAGCGACGTTAGCATCTGATTCAACTCCGGCAAGATGTAATGAATCCGCTGTTTGAATGGCAGTGTTGGTTAAATGTATCAAACGATAATGTGCTTCCCAGTAAAAATTGGAAGCCCAGATATCTTTTACATAATTAAAATTATCAAAAGGGGCTACCCATTCTGCACCATCGGAGGGTTCGCTTCCTTTTTGCGAATCATCTGAACGGAAATTATGCAACCCCTGCCAGGGAATACCTCCAAAGACCTGACCAATGTCATAATCTTTTATGGCGCTGTATAATCCAAACACCTGGCCTTCTATTCCACCCTGCTTTAAATCATCCAACGTGGCCGTTAATGGTTTGCGATCTAAAAATTTTTTACACCCGCTTACCATAAACAAAACAGGTATTGCAAGGAGGAGAATACTCCAGGAAATTAGTTTGCTCTTTTTCATATCTATGTTGTTTATTTATTTTAAAAATTAAAACGTTACATTAATTCCGAAGGTTGCTACTACCGGTATAGCCCCGCCTGCATAATCAACACCAAATGCAGTTGCACTTCCTCCAAACTCAGGAGTATAACCTGAATTTCTTTTAAAAGTTTTCAGGTTTTGGACATTTGCAAACAGGCGAAGATTTTTTACACTGATTACTGATAACATGCTTTGCGGGAAATTATAAGCCAGTTGAATATTTCTAATCCTGAAATAACTTCCATCTTCAATACCGTAGGTGGAAGATTCATAATTGATCCTGTGGTCCTGGCCTAAAATAGGATCCCAGTTTGAAGTACCTTCACCATGCCATCTGTTTATTTTAAAAGCAGCGTAATTTACCCGCTGAAAAGGCGGTTCGTTACCACCCCAGGCTCTGTAAATTTCATTTCCGTAAACGCCGCCAACATCAATTCCCAAATCCAATCCTTTAAAACTAACGTTTAGAGAACCTCCATAAGCAAAGTCGGGAGTTGGATTTCCTATTATGGTTCTGTCGGCTGTATTAATTTTTCCGTCACCAGTAATGTCTTTGTATTTTAAATCGCCGGGCCCATAAGAAAATTCAGTATTTACAGGAGAAGCTAATTTATCGGCATAAGATTGATAAATACCTTCAACAATATATCCGTAAAAAGAGCCGATTGGCAGGCCAACTACGGTTCTGCCATATCCATTATAGATAGCAAAATCTTTGGTTGCCAGTTCAAGTACTTTGTTTTTATAAGTAGTTAAATTACCGCTGATGGTTATATTGAAATCTTTGTTTATTTTCTGAATCCAATTTGCAGCTAATTCCACACCATTGTTTTTTATACTTCCAATATTAGTTAATCCATCTGCAGCCCCATTTAAACCGGGTATGTATGTCATTAAGTCTTTTGTTACCTTGTCAAAATAACTTGCTTCAAAATGCAGTCGGTTTGAAAACGCAGTTAATTCCACTCCCACTTCTTTAGCATGTACAGTTTCCCATCTAAGGTCTGTGTTTGGAAGATAGGCCTGTGAAAAAGCGTTGTATATATTGTTTCCAAATACGGCTGCAGAGCCGCCTCTCAAACCAGGATAAAATGGATAAGGGTATCCATAAGTATTTTGATTACCCAATACTCCTATTGAACCTTTTAGTTTTACAAAGTCAAAGAATTTCTGACTGCTCATAAATCCTTCTTTGCTCAGCTCCCATGCGCCACCCAATGCCCAGAAATTCTGAAACCGGTTAGCAGGAGAAATTTGTGATGAACCATCTCTTCTGAAGGAAGCAGTAAAATAATATTTATTCTGGTAGTTATACAGTACTCTGAAAAGACCGGATACAGTGGAATTTTCTGCCTGAAAAGAGGATGACCGCTGTGATTGAGCATCACCAAATCCATTACTGATATACCAAAACCTTTTATCATCAGGTATTGGCGAACCTGTTGAACTTTGGTTTACAGAAGCAAACCTGCCGAAATTTGCAGAGTAATAAGTGGTAAACCCTGCAACCGCAGCTAAATTATGATTGCCAAACTTTTTCTTATAGTTAAGAATGTAATCCTGCTGAAACTTTTTATAGGATATATCATCTTCAAATACTTTAGTAGCCCCGCTATACAGGAAAGATGAATTTGTTGGCGCATAGTAAGAACGATAAAGAGGTGTATATCTTCTTGCATTTACATTACTCATATCTGCATATAGAGTTGCTTTGAAGTTGAAATTCCTTAAGAAATTAATTTCTGCAAACACACTGGCCACTGATCTGTATTCAATATTTATTGTTTTATTCCATTCATTTTCGAGCTGTAGCAAAGGATTTACAACACCTGAATTCTGAATAGAAGGAAGCTCATAATAAAGATTTTGATCCATGCTGTCTAATCCATAAGGATTTTTTGTAAAAACTGTTTTAGTTCCTGATGGTACAATCGGAGCCGCTTTCCGGGCCTGGTCAAGAAAAAATGTTGCATTATAAGGATTGTCCTGCCTTACTCCATTAAAATTGAATCCAACTTTTATTCCTTTGGTTAATTTGAATTCATCACTTAGGGAAAAAAGAATTTTTTCAAGTTTTTCATGTCTGATCAGTCCTTCATCTGAAGTATAACCCAGTCCCATTGTAAATTTATTCTTTTCTGTACTCCCTGATACACTCAGGTTATGAGAATTAAATTTACCGGTTCTTGTTACAGCATCTATCCAGTCAGTATTTGCCGTCCAGGGAGCATAATCAAATGCTGGAATAGGTGTGATTAGATTTAATTTTTCTTCCTCAAACAAAGTTTTAAATAGTTCTGAGTTTGCAAGTTTAATTTTATTAACCAATTTTTTTGTACCAAATGTGGAATTGTAATTGATAATTACCTGTCCCGCTTTTGCCCTTTTGGTTATTATGGCAATTACTCCTCCTGCACCTTTTACTCCAAAAATTGCAAGTGAAGAAGGGTCTTTTAATATTTCGATAGACTCAATATCATTAGGGTTGATATAATCAATATTGTCATTAAAAATTCCATCTACTACATACAGTGGGGCAGAAACTCCTAAACTAATAGTGCCGCGAATACGAATATCAGGCGCCTGACCGGGAGTACCGTTATTTACAACAGATAAACCCGCCACTTTACCCTGTAATGATGCAACCGGGTTAGTGTTAGGTTTATCAGCAACTTCTTTACCGGCAATTTTTACAATAGAACCAGTCAGATCTCTTTTACTGGCCGTACCATAACCAATTACCACCACTTCATCAATCTTTTTTGTAGCCTGTACTAATTTTATAGAGAGTACATTTTGAGTTCCCACTTTCACTTCCTGTGTTTCATATCCTATTGCTGATACTATAAGTGTGGCATTATCCGGAACCACAAGAGAAAAATTTCCGTTGTTGTCAGTTGAAGTTCCTTTTGCAGTTCCTTTTATAACGATGGAAACGCCGGCAAGGGGTTCGTTGTCATCGCTGGTAACACGGCCGGTAATTTTTACATCCTGTTCAGCCGGATCAGAAGAACTGATAGCAACCAGGTCGGCGGTAATTTTTTTGAAAGTCAGGTTAGTGCCTGTAAATATTTCCTGTAAGGCAGTATTTAAGTCCTGCTCATTTAAAGAAAGCGTTATTCTTTGTTTTAAATCTTTTAACCGGCTGTTGAAAAGAAACCGGTAATCACCCTGTCTTTCTATTACATTCAGCACTTTACTTATTTCAGTTTCTTTTACTGAGATGGTTATGCTCTGTCCGTTTATTCCTGCAAATGACTGAAACATACAAAGCACCGTGAAAATAAATGTCAGTTTCATAATAAGAAGCGGTTTGTTACAGGTCTTTACTACCTGCAAATTCAAAAACTTTTTTTTCATACTTTTATTCTTGAGGATTTATAATCAGGAAACAGGTTTTTAATAACCGTTTCTTGTTTTTTCTTTAAAACGGGGTTCCGCAGCAACGGAATCCCGTTTTGTTAACAGGATGTCTTCAGGTTGAATTAGATATCTTTTTCATAAGCCGCAGTTTTTTGTTTTTAATAAATAGTTACTTCTTTATTTTTTATTTCAAATCTGAATTTAAAACTGTATTGCAACGCATCCATGGCCTGGTCTATTGTTTCGGTGGTAAATGAACCATGCAGCATTAAATCCTGATGTGCTTTGTTTTTAAAAACAAACTTCACATCGTACCAGCGTTCCATTTTTTGTGTCACTTCCAAAAAAGATTCATCTTCAAAAGACAGTTTATTATTTGTCCACGCTGCCTCCACTGCAATAGTTTCGCCTGATTGGTAAGTAAGTTTTTTAATGGCGATTACTGGTTCCTGAGCAAGGCGGGTGTGTACCGATGAATTATTTATCTGCGGAATGGGGTCAAGGTAGTCATTTAGCAGCACTAATTTTTCATTTGGTTTTAAAACCCATTTTTCATCAGGCCTTTTATTCAGCGTTACTTCCACGCTACCGTGAATCAGGCTGGTTTCAATTTTGTTATCACCAGGGTAGCTGCGTACATTAAATGTGGTGCCCAGCACTTTTATATTAGCGGCCTGTGTTTTTACAATGAAAGGTTTTTGCGGGTTTTTTACCACATCAAAAAATGCTTCACCAATCAGATTCACTTCACGAATAGTATTGCCAAATGATTTATCATATTCTAATTTACTGCCGGCATTTAGCCAAACAGTAGATCCGTCGGGCAAAATAATTTTTGACCGGTTACCATTTTTTGTAGCTACAGAACTTACAGCTGCTGCAATTGGTTGCTCTTCTTTTTTTGTTTTATTTAAATAAAAAAAAGAAGAAGCAGCAATAATCAACAGGGAAGACAAAACCAGCATTTGTTTTCTTGAAAAGCGTTGCCATATTTTTTCTTTTTCCGTAATTATTTCTTCTGTAAAAGGTTCAGCTTTTGTTTCTAAGAAAAATTCTTCTTTGTGATTAACTAAGTGGCGAATATATGCAGCTTCCCCTTCTGGTAAGTTTTGCTTTACAGGCTGTTTCCACATTTCTGTAATCAACTCTGCCTGGTATTGAAAGCCGGGATTATTTAATATAAGCGCATCTAACTCTGCTAACTCTTCGTCATGGGCATCGTTGGTTAGTTTTTTAGACAGCAGGCACCATAGCCTTTCTTCAGATGAGTTAAATGAATTGTACATGCAAGTATAAGGACAACGATTATTAACAAATACCCCAAAGGATTTGAAAATAAATTATTGGCGGTGAAAAGAATACTTTATGGCTCCGGCTATTTTCTTAAGTGCAATGGCAAGTTGATTTTCTATTGTGCTTATTGAAAGATTGAGCAATTGGGCTGCCTGTTTATAACTAAGCCCATCTTCTTTTACAAGTATAAAGATCAGTTTGCACCTGGGCGGCAGTTCATTAATGGCTGTTCTTAATCTGTTATTCATCTCCCTGGTAATCATTACTTCGGCCGGGTCAGCAAATGGCGCCTGTGGTTCTATTTCCACAGTATCCAAATCTTCTAACTTTTCACGATGCAGTTTTTTAAGATAATTAAATGCGATGTTTTTGGCTGAGATGTACAGGTAAAGTTTCAGGTTGTTGATTTCTTCTATAGAAGTTCGCCTGCGCCATATATTAATAAATACATCCGAAACTATTTCTTCAGTCAGTTCTTTGTTTTTGGTAAATCCTGTTACAAAACGGAAGAGCTTATTATAGAAAAGAATAAACAGTTGCCGGTAGGCAAGCTGATCATGATTAGCAATCTTTTTACAGAGATGAAAAAGGTCATCTGTTTTTTTCATAATAAGCAGTAGCGAAACCAAGATAAACTTTTTTTAAATAAACGGGATTAAAAGATTTTGATCAGACTTAAGTTTTCTTAATATAAAAAGAAAAAGCGGCACTCATTGAATGCCGCTTTGCTTAAAACCAATTTTTTTATATGGGTTAAAATGCCTTTATCCCTTTCGCTTTTCCATCCGTATCCAGTTCTATAATTTCATAACCTAATTTTTTTACACCATCCAGCGTTTTTGCTTTATCACCTACCAGCAGGATATTCATCTTGCTTACATTGATCCATTTTTTTGCCATGGCATCAATGCTGGCTTTGGTCATGCCTGCTAAAATTTTGTTTTGCTGATCCACATAATCTGCGGGCAGATTATACTCCAGCATACGGCCAATAAATCCGGCTTTCTGAAATCCTGTTTCATAACTGAGTGCATCCCTTTGTCCTAAAGAATTTTTCATAAAGTTTAGTTCTTCTTCGGTGATGCCACTTGTTGCATAGTCACGCAGTTCTTTCATTACTTCGGATAAGGCACTGTCGGTAGCTCCTGCTTTTATACCGGAACTGAATTCAAAATCGCCACTGTATTTATCAGCATTATAAGCGCTGCGGGCACCATAAGTCCAGCCTTTATCTTCACGCAGGTTTAAATTTAAGCGGCTGTTGAATGCGCCACCAAGTGTATAGTTCATCAATCTTGTTTTATAATATTCTCCGGTGGCATCCCATGTCAATCCTGTATTATAACCCACACGAAATTCAGTTTGAGCAGCTTTGGGTACATCCACCATATACACTTTTGTTTTATCAACCGGCATTGCATCGGCAATGGCCGGCAACGATATTTTTTTATTGGGCAATTTATTTAAAAAAGAAAGTTTGGGAACAATTTCATCTTCTGTTACATCACCCACTACCACCACATTTACTCCCTGGCTGGTCATGTAGTTGTCGTAATAAGATTGTATATCCTGCAGCGAAAAAGTCTTTACTGTTTCTTCTGATCCATCTTCAGCCACACCAAGAATATGCTTATCGCCATAATTTACTTTTGCAAATACTGCACTGGCCACTACCGATGGTTGTGTTTTTGCAATTTTAAATCCTTCTATAGTTTGTTTTTTTATCCGGCTGAAGGCATCTTCAGTAAATTTTGGATTAAACATTCTTTCTTCCAGCAGTTTCAACGTGGCATCAATATTCTTTGTAAGGCTTTGAACTGAAAATGTAACACCATCAAGCCCGCTGCTCACATTTACTGAGCTACCTAATTTTTGCAATTCACGGCTCATTTTTTCTGCACTGAAATTTTTAGTGTCCTCATTCATCATTTCTGAAAAGAAAGAAGCAAGCCCGGCTTTGTCAAGATGATTTGTTTGTAATAAATGCCCGCCGGGGATTTTTATATTTAAAGTTACCACAGGCAATTCGTTGTTTTGCGTACCTATTACTTTTATACCATTTCCTAAATCTTTTTTCCAGAAAGCAGGAACTTTTACAATTGGGTTGGCGCCACTTGCAGGTGATTTGCTGCGGTTAAATTTATCTTTTGCTTTTGTATATTTCAATCCATCATATCCATACTCCGGTGCCGTGTAGCTATCTGTTTTTATTTTATAATTATTATTTCCGGTTATCATCTGATCCTGTTCCTTGGGCAACACACTAAGCACTACCGGATGTTTCATTTTTATAAATTGTTCATACACTCTCCACACATCTTGTTTGGTAACGCTGCGGTACATGTTCAGCAGTTTGCCAATCATGTTCGGGTTTCCGGTCATGGTTTGAAATTGTGCCAACTGCGAAACTTTTCCACTTACACTTTGCAAACCATTTATTAGTTGTGACTCAAGACCGCCTTTAAATTTTTCTATATCCTCATCAGTTATTCCTTTCTTTTCAAAAACAGCTAAGGCATCATTCAATGCGGAGTACATGGCTGCTAAGGATTTGCCGGGATAAGGAGAAACCTGAAAAGAAAACTCACCCGATAATTCCGTTAAGCTGCTGAATGCACTTGCCTGCAATGCAATTTGTTTTTTTACCAGCTCCTGGTATAAAATAGAATTGTTTCCCTGGCCTAACACTTGTGCAAGACATGCCAGTGCTCCCATATCCGCATGATAAATAGGAACAGTAGTGTAAGATTTATAAAGACGCGGCACCCTTGCATAGTTGTCAGTATAAGAAACGAAGCGATGACTGTTCAGTTCAGGAACCATAGCCGGCATTTCATCTACTTTTGGGCCACGAGGAATGGAACCAAAATATTTTTCCGCAAGTTTTACAATCTCTTTTGGATTTACATCGCCACCAATGGTAATGGTTGCATTATTGGGACCGTACCAACGCAGGAAAAAATTCTTCAGATCATTTACAACCACACGGTCAAGATCTTCTACATAACCAATCGTTAACCAACTGTAAGGATGGCCGTATGGGTACATGTTTTTGGCAATATTTTCCTGTGCCAATCCATAAGGACGGTTATCATAGTTTTGGCCCCGTTCATTTTTTACGGTTGCTCTTTGTATTTCAAATTTTTGTTGTGTAACTGCATCCAGTAAAAAACCCATGCGGTCAGCTTCAAGCCAGATCATTTTTTCTACCTGGTTGCTGGGTACAGTTTGATAATAATTAGTTCTGTCGCGGTTGGTAGAGCCGTTGAGTGTGCCGCCGCTTTCGGTAACTATTTTAAAATGTTGTTCATCGCCCACATTATCGCTGCCCTGAAACATCATGTGCTCAAAGAAGTGAGCAAAACCAGATTTACCAATTTCTTCCCTTGCCGAACCGACATGATAAGTAACATCAACATGCGCCACAGGATCGCTGTGATCTTCATGTATAACTAAGGTAAGGCCATTGGATAAAACATATTTTTCATAGGGGATTATGAGTTCATCACCTTTCTTTGTTACTTTCTCTACCAGTTTTGTTTGAGCGGTTACAATGCAGCCAATACAAATTGTAAATGCTGCCAGCATTAGTTGTTTTAGTTTCATAAAATGAAATTTATTTTTTAAGAAGGGCATCAAGGTAAAGATTTTCACTAAACAAGCCATACCATTTATCAATTTAATAGGTTTTTGACTTCAGCCGTTTCATATTTTTGATAAAAAATTTTAATAAAAATGAATACAAAAACCAACCATGAAATAGATTACCTGATCCGCGGCGAAGAAATGCAATGTGTGGAAATAGAACTTGATTCCAATGAATCAGCCGTTGCCGAAGCCGGCAGTTTTATGATGATGGAGGATGGCATACAAATGGAAACCATTTTTGGTGATGGCACCGGGCAGGAAAAAGGTTTTTTGGGAAAACTAATGAGTGCCGGTAAAAGAGTGCTGACGGGTGAAAGTCTTTTTATGACTGCATATACAAACACAAGCGGGGGAAAAAGGAAAGTAAGTTTTGCATCTCCTTACCCCGGGAAAATTATACCCATAGATTTAAAGTTGCTTGGAGGAAAAATGATTTGCCAGAAAGATGCTTTTCTCTGCGCAGCAAAAGGAGTGGCAGTGGGCATAGAGTTTCAAAGAAAATTAGGCACCGGTTTATTTGGCGGCGAAGGATTCATTATGCAAAAATTAGAAGGCGATGGTCTTGCATTTGTACATGCGGGTGGACACGTAATGGAAAAAGAACTGCAACCGGGTGAATTATTAAAAATAGATACCGGTTGTATTGTAGCTTTTACACCAAGCTGTGATTACGATATTCAGTTTGTTGGCGGTATAAAAAATACATTGTTTGGCGGCGAAGGATTATTTTTTGCAACACTTCGTGGCCCGGGCAAAGTATGGATACAATCATTACCCATCAGCAGGCTTGCCGGCAGAATACTTGCTTATGGAACATATAAACGAAAAGAAGAGGG
>JANOJO010000114.1:0-6420 GCA_031418795.1 Bacteroidota bacterium
CAGTTTTGCCTCGGTATTGCTACAAGAAAATTTGTTACTGAATTGTTTTCCGGTTGATTGGTTTGTTTGGTTTCATTCCTGAATCTTGTATAAATTTCCAATTGCTTATTTGGCGTGTACGTTAACTGTGCCAGAAAATCTTTACCGGAACTGGGTGCATCAACAAGATATTTCAACCAGGGAAATTTGAATAAATCCATATAGGCATCCACTCTCCATTGAGAAGAAGGACGAATTGTTATACCCGCAAATAATCCTTTTTCATTTGTGGGATAAGTATTTTCTGTAAAAGCATTTCCATTAATGGATTGATACTTTTCATTGATGTGGCGATGAACAAATGAAACATCAACACGGGGGTCAACACTTATCAACAATCCGTTGAAAAATGCTTTATTGAAATTTTTATCTGCCGCTGACTCGCCAAAAAAATGAAGATTGCGGTAAGTATAGCTGTAATCAACACTTATATTGCTCCAGTTTTTTCCACTGATGGCATAAAGGTTATACGGCTCCTGCCTTTTCTGCACCGGGGATGAAAAATTAAATTGGATTGCATTGAAACCAATATGCCAGTTATTTGTTTTAAATTTTATGTTGCCGCCAAATGCAAGTTGCCGGAGTTTATTCCGGTCATCAATTTCACTGGCTGTGCGGTGATAGCCTGAATTGAGAATGGATGAAATAAATTCTTCATTACTTACCGTATCGGCAACAAAATTTGCGCTGAGTTTTCTGAATGAAGCGAAAACTGTGGCTTCCAATTTTCCTTTTTGCAAAGTAATGCCTGCGCCGCGATGAAAATTAAATTCGCCTGCCGAATTATATGGTCTTAAAACAGGTGATTGTCTTTTTATACCCAGTACATCCACACTTTTTCTAAATGCCAGGCTCTGCCATTGAATAAGCCCCTGTCCCATATTTACAGTAAAGTCGCCGAGGGCAAGAGACTGAATGATTCCTATTTTTTTTGCAAACACATGAAATGAATAAAAATCAAATCCTTTACTCTGTGCTCCTTTAAAAAATTGTTCACCGGCATCTTTATCACCTACTACTCCGTATTGCAATAAGTTTTTATACTGGTAGCGATACCTGAAAAAAATCTTCTGCGGGCTGCCAAGATATTTTGTGCCCGGTGTTGAATGATTAAAGCCATCAGATTTTTCTAATACCTGGGAAAAGCGAAGAAATAAAATATGTTCACCGCCTTTAAGCCGTTTTGAAAATTCTTCTTTTACACTTACTGCTTCGCCAACTGAAATAAAAGGTAAAAGTTTTTTTATAGTAACAATGTCCCAACCGGGTATGGCCTGCAATTCATAAATGCTGATTAGGTTGCCAAGCAATTTTTTGTACGCAATAAAATTTGCAATTTGTAAACCAGAAAGTATTTTTAGTTCTTTTAAATCGTTTTCATCAGCCATATTTAAATTCAACCTGTTCTTTCTGAAACTCTCTAACTGCTGCAAAAAAGAATCATCTTCAGTTTCTGCCTGGTCAGCATCGGTGAGATTTTCTAATTGCTGTTCCATATTATTCAGCGTGGTGTCCTGTGCACTTGTTGTGAGTGATGAGCAGTAAATGGTGAACAGTATGAAAATAAGTTTTTTCATTTCACCGCTTTTGAAGAGTATATAAACATGAGTCCGGGAGTAATTCCTAATTGCGGGTGATATGCCGCAGTAATATCAATGCGAAATGTTTTAAGAAAAAATCCAACTCCGAAATATGCATTGGAACTTACGGTGGCAATGCCTGCCCTTGCCATTAATTGAGGTAAAAATTTATACTGCATCCCGGCATTAATATTTACGGGCTGGTTTTCTTCTTTCTCAATTTCAGCGCTGATAAAAAATTTATCAGAAGCCTCGTATCCCATACCAAACGAATAAACAGATGCAAGTTTTTCTTCACCGCTTTTACCCAACTTACCTCCTACCGGATTATAAATATGAATTCCGGCATTTATTTTTTCTGTTAAATGTAGTATTGTTCCAATTTCAAAATTGATGGCTGATGCATTTCCATAGCCTGCAATATTTACTCCATTATAATTAAACTGTACACCCACATCCGCTTTTTCTCCCAGCTTTCTTGCATAAGCCAATCCTATTTGCGATTCATTGAATTCTGCAAATCCATAGTATCCGGCTTTAACCCCAAAATTTCCAGATTTGGTTGGCAAGGCGACTGCTAACTGATAGAAACTTAACTCCTGTAATAAAAATCTTTTTTCGCCATACATGCCTGCAGAAAAATTTTTTGCCTGTGCTAAAGCAGCCTGGTTTGCTGTGAAGGAAAAAACATCAATATGATTTATACTATAAGCTCCCAAACCTGTATAAAGTGCAGCAACTGGGCGGCGAACTGTTTGCCCGATTGAAAAAGTGTAAAAGAATAAAAGCAACAGGATAAGATAATTTTTATTCAAGCAGTAAATTTTTTGTAAGATAAAATGATGTTGGTTGTTTTCAAAATAATTAATGAGTACAGTTTGGGCTGCATACTGTGCAAAGTTACCTTTCATACTCCATTTTATATTTTGTGTTAATGACGTATGGAACTTAACAGAAAGTTTTTAATCCTTTTATAAAAGTCAGGATTAAAAACTTTCTGTACGTTTGCGCCATGCAAATTTTAGATGGAAAAAAAACAGCCCAGTCCGTAAAAGATGAATTGAAATTAAATGTGGCACAGTTAGCCACCGAAGGAAAAAAAATTCCGCACCTTGCCGCGATATTGGTGGGTACTAACGGTGGCAGCGAGACCTATGTGGCCGCAAAAGTAAAAGCCTGTGAAGAAGTTGGCTTTATATCAACTTTAATAAGATTTGAAGAAGATATTTCAGAATTTAAATTACTGGAAAAAATAGGTGAACTGAATAATGACCCCGATGTGGATGGAATTCTTGTGCAGCTTCCTTTACCCAAACATATTTCTGAAGAAGCTGTAATCAATAGCATTGACCCCGATAAAGATGTGGATGGCTTTCACCCGGTAAATGTGGGAAGAATGGTGAAGGGTCTTGACACATTTATTCCTGCCACACCATATGGCATTATGCTGATGCTGGAGCATTATAAAATAAATACAAGCGGTATGCATGCAGTAGTAGCAGGCAGAAGTAATATAGTTGGCAGACCCATGAGTATTTTACTGAGTGAAAATAAAAATCCCGGCAATTGCACAGTTACGCTTTGTCATTCCAAAACAAAAAACATTGCAGAGCTGTGCCGCAATGCAGATATAATTGTAGCCGCACTTGGCAGGCCCGGTTTTATTACTGCTGATATGGTGAAAGAAGGTGCAATAGTAATTGATGTGGGAATAACAAGAGTGGAAGATGTTGCTAAAAAAAGCGGTTTTAAATTAAAAGGCGATGTGGACTTTGAAAATGTTTCTCCGAAATGTTCCTGGATAACACCTGTTCCGGGTGGTGTGGGGCCAATGACGATTGCTGCACTTTTGCAAAATACATTCCGGTCGTGTAAGATGAAGAATTAAAGACCAAGCCCCGGCCCCCTCTAAATCTCCCCCGAAAGGGGAGACTTGCTATCGCACAAATCCAAAAATTGAAAAGTCCTACCTGTTAGTAAATTTGCATTAAATGAAATCTGAAATCGAAAATCTGAAATCGAAAATCGCTTTACCTGTAATGGAGCACTTCTATACTTTACAAGGAGAAGGTTTTCACCAGGGCAAAGCAGCATATTTTATCCGGCTTGGTGGCTGCGATGTGGGTTGTGTGTGGTGTGATGTAAAAGATAGCTGGGATGCGGAGAAACATGCGAAGTACGATGTAGGAAGTTTGAAGTGCGAAGTATTGAAGACATCAGCACAATTAGTAGTGATAACAGGTGGGGAACCGTTGATGCATAATCTTCATGAACTAACTTCTGCTTTACAATCTGCCGGCTTAAAAACAAATATTGAAACATCCGGTGCATATCCGCTTAGTGGTAAATGGGATTGGATTTGTTTATCGCCAAAAAAATTTAAAGCCCCGCTTACGGAAATAATTCCTCTTGCCAATGAATTAAAAATCGTTGTTTTTAATAAAAGCGATTTTGACTGGGCAGAAAAATATGCTGCACTCGTTTCTTCTGATTGTAAACTGTATTTACAACCTGAGTGGGATAATGCGGCACAAATGACTCCTTTTATTATTGATTATATAAAAGCCAATCCAAAATGGGAATTGAGTTTGCAGATACATAAATATATTCATGTGCCGTGAGGCAACCTTCCATTTAACATTTTCCTCTTTTACCCGGAATAAAATTGAATTAGTTTCGTTATAGAAATTCAAATTTTCAATTAATGAAGAACCTTTTCTTACTTCTTACCTCAAACTTCATACTTCTAACTTCCTCCGCCCAGGTTTACAACCCATCCAACAGAAGCCCGAAAGCACAGAAACTTTATAACGATGGAATAACAAAAGCACAGGATGGTAACTACAATGAAGCCATCAGTTTTTTTCAGCAGGCAATCTATCTTGATACAAATTATATTGATGCTTACCTCTCACTTGCCGGTGTGTATGGCCAGTTAAAAAATAATATGCTGGCTGTTGAATATTATGAAAAAGCAATTGCCAAAGACACAGTTTATACAAAACTTTATAAACTTCCCTACTCCATCAATCTTGCCGGCATTGGACAATTTGAAAAAGCATTGCAGGCAGTGAATGAATATTTATCCAATCCAAAATTGGGAGAAAGCAGCTTCAAGGCTGGTGAATACAGGCAGAAAAGTTTTGAATTTGCAATTGAGTTTGAAAAAAAGAATAAAGAAAAAATTTATGTCTTTGCTCCAAAAAACCTGGGCGATAAAATAAACACGGCTGAATCAGAATATTTTCCTTCACTTACTATTGATGGAAAAGAATTTTTCATCACAAGAAGAGTAAGAGGCCATGATGAAGATTTTTTTTCAGCTAAAAAAATTGATACTGGCTGGACCAAAGCCGGTCCGCTCGGCGGCCATGTAAATACCGATCAGAATGAAGGTGCACAAATGATTTCGCAGGACGGGCAATGGCTTGTATTTACCGGATGCGATCGCAGGGAAGGCTGGGGTGGTTGCGATCTTTATATTTCTTTTCTTACGCCACAGGGCTGGAGTGAAGCAATGAATTTTGGCGGCAAAATAAATTCTGACCAATGGGATTCGCAGCCCTGCCTGTCGCCGGATAAAAGAGATTTATATTTTGCCAGCAGAAGATTGGGTGGCCTGGGTGGCAGCGATATTTATGTTTCGCATTTATTGCCGAATGGAATATGGACTGAGCCTGAAAACCTGGGCCCCGGCATAAATACAAAAGGCGATGAAGCAAGTCCATTTATTCATGCCGATAATCAAACATTATATTTTAGTTCAGATGGATTAAAAGGTTATGGTGGAATTGATCTTTATTATTCACGTAAAGGACCAAAGGGTGACTGGAGTGTGCCGCAAAACCTGGGGTATCCTATCAATACTATTCATGAAGAAGGAACACTGTTTATTGCTGCTGATGCAAAAACGGCTTACTATGCAAGCAACCGAAGCGATGGCAAAGGCGGCCTTGATATTTACAGTTTTGAACTGCGTGCAGATATGAGGCCATATAAAACTCTTTGGGTAAAAGGAAAAGTGTTTGACAAAAAAACAACCAAAGGATTACCATCTGCTGTTGAGTTGATTGATATGAACAACAAACAACTCATTTCAAAAGTTCAAACAGATGAGCAGGGAAATTATTTAATTACACTACCCGTAGGAAAAGATTATGCCTTCATTGTAAACCGGAAAGGATATTTATTCTTTTCAGATAATTTTTTCTTCAGCCAGCAATCGCCTGATTCTATTTTTGAAAAAAATATTCCGCTGCAACCCATCGAAGCCAATGCATCTGTTGTGCTGAAAAATATTTTCTTTGATGTAAATAAATTTGATTTGAAATCTGAGTCTGAAGCAGAACTGGATGAAGTAGTAAGATTATTGAATGATAACCCCACACTCAAAATCCAGATCAATGGCCATACCGATTCTGTTGGAAAAGCTGCAGACAACCTTATACTTTCTGAAAGCCGGGCTAAATCAGTAATCAATTTTCTCATTAGTAAAAACATCAACCCCGCAAGATTATCTTCAAAAGGTTTTGGCGCCAGCCAGCCCATAGCTCCCAATAAAACAGAAGAAGGAAGAGCATTGAACAGGAGAACGGAGATGAAAGTTGTAAGTCAGTAAATTGCAGAAACAAGTTATCATCAACATTTGGATTGGCTGCTCAGATTTTATCATTAATTTTATAGAAATCATTTTCTGATGAAACTCACAATAGTAATATCAAAAGGCGAAGAATATTTTATCGGCACTATAAAAGAAATACCCGAAGTAATAACCCAGGGCAAAACAATTGAGGAAACAAAA
>JANOJO010000115.1:0-7045 GCA_031418795.1 Bacteroidota bacterium
GAAGCATGAAGATGTTGTTTTACTACTTCTTCATTTAACTCAATGCCTAATCCCGGTGATGTAAGCGGAATGTCAGCAAACCCTTTTGTGATCATTTTTTTCCCATCCGTTGTTTTTACTAAACTTTCCCACCATGGAATATCTACTGAGTGATGTTCCAGCGCTAAAAAATTTTGGGTTGCGGCAGCACAATGAACACAAGCCATAAATGAAACTGGTGTACCGGCCTGGTGCATGGCCATTGCAATGCCATATTCTTCTGCATAATCGCCGATTCGTTTTGTTTCTAGTAAACCTCCGGAAGATGCTAAATCAGGATGAACAATATCCACTGCCTGCGCATCTATTAAAGGTTTAAAATATTTCAACAGGTAAATGTCTTCGCCGGTAAGTACGGGTGTTTCCAATGCATCCGACATTTTTTTGTATTGATCAGTATATTCCCAGGAAACAATATCTTCTAACCAGGCAAGGCGATATTTTTCAAGAGCCCTTCCCAAACGAATACCATTATTATAATCGAAATGTCCATAGTGATCGGTAGAGAGTGGAATTTCATAACCAACCATGCCTCGTACGTGTTCTACAAGATTTTGCAATACCTCTAAACCCTTGTCGGTAATTTGAATTTGTGTAAATGGATGAAGGGTATTACCGTAAGACATATAATTACCTTGGTCACCCCATTGTGCCAGGTTTCCCTGTGCATTTTCCCAGAATTTACCATTGACAATGGTATCTGGTATCCCTTTTAATTTAGCTATGGAAACATCCATTTTTAACCAGGTATAACCCTGTTCTTCTGTACGGTATTTGATCAATTTTCTTTGTTCTTCAGGAGAAGATGATTCAGGTGTATCAGCATAGATTCTTATTTTATCGCGGTACCTTCCTCCTAATAATTGCCAGCAAGGAACATTATAAGCTTTGCCGCATATATCCCAAAGCGCCATTTCTACAGCACATACACCACCGGCCTGTCGTGCCTGTCCACCAAACTGTTTTATTGATTTAAACATTTGCTCAACATTGCATGGGTTCTTTCCAAGAATCCTGCTTTTAAGCATCAGTGCATATCGTACATCAGCAGCATCTCTCACTTCACCTAATCCATAAATACCCTGGTTTGTATCAATGCGAATGATTGCTGTACCACCCATTACAGCAGTAAGGCAGTAACGCATATCTGTAATTTTTAAATCAGAAGGGGCACCATAACGACTCACTTTCTGTGTGCTTTGTGCAACCAGGTCTTCAATGGGAGAAAATGCAAAGGCACTGCCTAACGCAATTCCTCCAATTGTTGATTTTTTTAAAAAGGACCGGCGGCTGTTTTCCTGGTCTTCATTTTTATTTATGTGTTGTTCTTCTGTATTATCCTGGTCTTTTAAACCAAGTCTTTTCAGATATTTTTTTGAAGGTGTCATAATTGTATGTTTTTATTTATTATCAAAATTGGAATTTGTTATTTGACATTTGTTATTTATTAAATTACCAGTTCCGGTCTTTCATAAATTTATCCAGCTCTTCTCTTGTCATGGGAAGTTTGCCCGGGTTTTCATTTATCCATTTCAGAAAATCTTTTTTGATCTCGTCGGTCCATTGAGTATCTATTTCACCGGGTGTATATTTTCCTTCACGCAGCCGCTGGTGGCCAAATGCATCTCTCAATGCAATAAATTCTGCATTCAGTACAACTGTATCCAGCAGAAATGCCGGTATGAAAACAACTCCTCCTTTTTTTGCAAGTACAGCATCACCGGGTAATACGGTAGTTCTTCCAATTCGTATCGGTACATTAATACCTCCCAGCATCATTTGCTGAATATAAGAAGGATCGTATCCTTTTATCCATGCATTAAATCCTTTGATCTCATCTAGCCCTTCAATATCCCGCACCGATCCATAAAAAATCACACCCCGCTGTGATTTTGCATAAATAGCATTACCCAAATTATCTCCAATCAAAGTGCCATCCACTATTTTTCCATAACTGTCTGCCACATATACATCGCCATTTTTTAATACATCAATCGGCCATGAATTGGTGGCACCGATACGGCCTTCCGCTTTTCCTTTTTCCTTTATCAGTTTATCCACATCGGGTCTTAAAGGAAGATATTGAGCTGTTACCACTCTGCCAGTCATTGCAGATTCGGGATGTTCCACCATCCAGTCACCTTCAAACTGGTTATGATATCCTTTATTACGCAGAATGCCCCAGGCCTCTTCGAGACGGACAGCTTTAAGCCGTTCCAATAGTTTATCAGAAACTTTTGGTCTGCCATCCGGGAAACGTTCGCCTTTCCAATCCGGCGTTAAGTATTTTATCTGGTCCGGGGTAAGTGTAACCTGTTGCGCCATCATGTACACTGATGAATATAATAACAGGATAAAACATAAACTGATTTTTTTCATATTGCTGTTGTTTTAGATTGTGTAATTATTGTTTAGCTGTTTTTCTGCTGAAGGTTTGCTATGGCTTCAAACTCTGCATTGAATTTTGTACTCAACTTTTCAAATACATCTGCATATTTTTTATAAATGGAATTGTTTTGTTTGTTAGGTTTAAATGTTTCTGCAAACTCCACACTTTTTGCCGCATCTTCCAAACTTTTATAGATGCCCATATCTGTTGCGCTCAATAAAAAAGCACCCAAGCCAACACTGTTTGTGTTTTTACTGATGCCCACCGGTTTATTAAAAATATCAGCTATCAGTTGCGAGCAAAAAGGAATTGTGGCAAAACTTCCGTTTACTGAAAGGCTTTTTATACTTCTGTGTTCTTCTAATGTTTTTCCAATGCTGTACATTTCGTATAGAATCCCTTCAATGGTTGCTCTTACAAAATGTTTTTGTTCATGATTAATATTCAGTCCGAAATAAACTCCTCTTGCATTTGCATTCCATATCGGGGCTCTTTCGCCAAGCAGGTAAGGAAGAAATAATAAACCTTCAGAACCAGCAGCAACTTTTGATGCGTCATTAATTAATTCTTCCATGCAGTTTTCAATATCATAGGCATATTTAAAATCGCCAAACTGCTTTGCAAACCATTCAAAGATTACTCCACCATTATTGGTTGGCCCACCACTTACATAATTACCTTCCGTAAGTACATAATTAAAGAACCGTTGTTTTTCATCTTTTAAAATTTGTTTTCCAACCACCCGCATAGCGCCACTGTCCTCAATTGTTATCGTTGCTTTTCCTTCATTCCACACACCGGCGCCCAATGCAGCCATGCAACCATCGCTGGAACCGGTAATTATTTTTGTATCGGCAGAAAGTCCCAAAGAAGTTTGATACTCTTTTCTCAATTTACCTGCAGATTGAAAAACCGAAACCAGCTCCGGTAACTTAGAAGAAGTAATGCCAGCAAAAGCTAAAGCATCTGAATCCCATTTCAGTTTATGAATATTAAATAACCCTGTTGCTGATGCCAGGCTGTAATCAATAATACATTCACCCGTCAGTTGTTGAATGATATATGATTTTATGGAAAGAAATCTGGATGTTTTCTTAAACCGTTCTTTATCCCTGTTTTTCATCCAGGCAATTTTTACCAATGGTGACATGGGATGCAGCGGCGTACCGGTTGATTTATAAATTGTTTTACCAACAGAACTGTTTTTTAATTCAGTGGCTACATGCTTTCCCCGGTTATCGGCCCAGGTAATTGCATTGCCAAGCGGCACACCATATTTATCTATTGCCAATACACTGTGCATTGATGCGCTGAAGCAGATATTAAGAACTCTGTATTTTTCTGTATGAATTTTTTCGATGAGAAAATTTTTCAATATATAGAGCATAGTGATAAATAACTGCTCAGGGTCCTGTTCGCTGTAGTCAGGCACAGGATGAAAAGTAGGATAGGCACCTTTGGCAGAGCCAATGAGTTCTCCACTCAATTCAAATGCAAAGACCCTTACTGCGTTTGTTCCCAGTTCGATTGTGATGACACAATCTTTTTTGATGGTATTAATCTTATTCATTTGAAATATTTTTTTTTCTGAAATGGCTTGGCGTATAGCCGGTAAGTTTTTTAAATGTGGTTGCAAAATGCTGTGATGAATAGAATCCTGTATCCAGCGCAATATCTGTTACACTAATATTATTTTGCTTTAATAATTTAATGGCTTCTGAAATGCGGATAGTAATTAAATAGTTGATGGGTGAAAAACCAGAATAGTTTTTTACTTTTTCATTAAATGCCGTGGTGCCTAATCCAACCATTGCAGCCATTTCTTCTACCGTCCAATGGTGTGATAAATTTTGCCGGAGTGCCTGTTCCATTTTTAAAAAAGACTGGGGGAAATCCCGGTGGGGATTATTCTGTTGGCTTATTTTGCGGGCAATTAAAATAAATAGCTCGTCAATCAGCTGGTTGATCTTTGTACGATATCCTAATTGCTGATTAAATAATTCATACTGCATTTCAGATAAAATTCTGCCTGCTTCTTTTATGCGTGTAAGGACAGGCGAAATACTTAGTTTTAAAATTTTTATTACAGCAAGCATTTCATTTTTGGGGAGGTTACTCCATTTGCCAAACATAATATCTTCAACAGGCCCGGTTTTTTCTGCTTTAATATAAATCCAGCATAGTTTTCCAATATCCAAAACACCTTTTTGTCCTCCAAACTTATGATCGGGTTGTATCAATACCAGGTCAGCGGGGTATAAAATATATTGCTGTTCATTGATAACCCATTCAAACCTTCCTTCCAAAACATAATAGATGCGGATACAATCCGTACTTGCTTCATTAAGAGAATTAAGTTGAATTGTATTATTTCGCTTTTGTGCAAACTCAATAATATGTTCAAACTCCTGCAACTCCGCCGACCATCCCTGCTGTAACAAAAACTGATTCATTCCTGCATTATTGATTTTCTAAAGTACATTTATTATACATATGGTGAATGCAGGTTCATAATTTTATCTGGCCAGTTACTCACATTTCCTGTTCAAAAATCAACACCGTATTTTATTGGAAGTTTTTCACTCAAGATTCCGCTACTTTTTCACAATTGAAAACCCGGTTCTCATTCAGACCGGAATTTATAAACTAAAATAACTTGCTTTTATGAAGAAGAAATTTAACCCGTCATTATTGCCGGAGTTGGGGAAACTGTTTTCAGGATGTTTACTTTTTTTACTTTTTTCCCTGCAAGCTGTTTCGCAAACTGTAACGGGAAAAGTAACAGATGCGGATGGCAAAGCCCTTTCTCAAATTTCAGTACAGGTAAAAGGAGGTAGTCAGGGCGCTGTTACCAATACATCCGGGCAATACAGCATCACTGCAGGTGCAAATTCAATCCTGGTATTTAGTTCAGTAGGATTTATTGCCCAGGAAATACAAGTCGCCGGCCGTTCAGTTGTTGATGTGGTATTAGCAATTTCTGCTGAAAACCTGAGTGAAGTTGTAGTTTCTGCACTTGGTATCAGTAAAGAAAAAAGAAGGATTGGTTATTCTGCAACAAATGTAAATCCCGGTGAGCTTACTACTAACAGAACTCCCAATGTTATGAATGCATTACAGGGTAAGGTAGCCGGTGTAAATATATCCAGCCTGGGTACGGGTCCTGCGGGCACATCCAAAATCCGAATAAGAGGTCAATCATCCATCTCTGGTCAAAACAATCCGTTGATTGTAATAAATGGTGTTCCTATTGATAATACAAATTTTAATGATAATGCTGTAAGTACAAGAGGTGGTGGTGTATTCGCCGATGGTGGCGATGGTTTATCAAGCATCAACCCTGACGATATTGAAAACATGACCATTCTGAAAGGGGCGCCTGCTGCAGCTTTATATGGTTCCCGTGCAAAAGATGGCGTAATCATGATCACTACTAAAACTAAAGGCAAGGGTAAAGGTTTGGGTGTTACCTATAACTTGAATTATACCACCGACAACCCTTTGGATTATACTGATTATCAAAAAGAGTATGGGCAGGGTGAAGGCGGAGCAAGGCCAACAACTGTAAATCCTACTTCAGGCCAATGGTCATTTGGTGAAAAATTTGCACCCGGGATAACTCATACATTATATAATACACCCAACATTCCTTATGAACCACAGGGAAGCCGTATTGATGAATTTTACCGGAATGGACAAAACATTGTAAATACTATAGCACTTGAAACAAATAGTGAAAAGGGTGGTATGCATTTATCATTATCCAATTCTGAAAACAAAGGAATAGTACCTAATAATAGTTTTAACCGGAAGAGTATAAACCTTGGCTTTAGTTATAATTTATCTGATAAATTAAGTTTTACAGGAAACATTAACTATTCAAACGAAGCGAATAAAAATCCGCCTAACATAGCAAACCAGGATAATTCAATTCCTACTACTTTAATGGCTCTTTCCAATTCAATGCCATTAAGTGTTTTTAATGAAAACAAATACAATGCTGCCGGCAATGAATATATCTATTCACGTTTTATGAACCGCACAAATCCTTACTGGGTATTGGCAGAACAATTTCATAACATAAAAAGAGACCGGGTTTATGGCAATGTTGCAGCAAAGTATAATATTCTTTCCTGGCTATCTGTTCAGGGAAGGTTCGGTCAGGATTACTCGAGCCGTGATGAAGAAGTAAATAATTTTCCCACTGGTCATGCTTCAAGGCCACCTGCATCAGCCGGTTTTGTAAATGGAATCTTCACACAGGAATCACGTCGTTTCCGGGAATCAAATCTTGATTTCTTAGTAACTGCTAACAGGAAATTTGGTGATTTTGATGCTACACTTACAGGAGGTGGCAACCAGATGCGCAGACGTACTGATATAAATAATGTACAGGTAACAGATTTTATTGTAAGAGGACTTTATACTGTACAGAATGGAAGAGCAAAGGATCCGGTTTACAGTCTTTTTGAACAGGGAGTTAATTCTTTATATGGCTCAGCTGAAGTGTCATGGAAAAGAATGCTGTATTTAAACGGAACAGTAAGAAACGATTGGTTCTCTACACTGTCTCCCGAAAACAGGAGTATTTTATATCCATCAGTATCCGGTGCATTT
>JANOJO010000116.1:0-13903 GCA_031418795.1 Bacteroidota bacterium
GTAGAAGGGATACGTTTAAGTTCTTGGGATCTGTTTCTGTACTCTTTTGTAAAAATATAAATAGCCCCATCCATTTTTTCGTAACCTGATATCCTTAAGGAGTCTTTATTCTTTACAACAGTCACATCAGCAATATCTTCATTATTAATCTCATTGCCTTCCTCCGGATCATCAAGCACAGGTATTGAATCAATAATATAAATGATTTTCTCATCTGGTTTTTGTGCAGATGAAATACCATAAAGCAAAAAAAAGCCGACCAAATAAAAAATGACTTTATACATAAAAATGTAATAATAAAATCTCTGACATTATTTTTTCAAACATTCCTCCAGTTCCTCCATCATGGATTTACTGCCAACAAAAAAAGCTGAACGCTGATGCAGCTCTGTGGGCTGCACATCCAATATTCTTTCTTTACCATTAGTTGCTTTACCTCCTGCTACTTCTATAATAAATGCAAAAGGATTGCACTCGTACAGCAATCTTAATTTTCCTTTTGGTTTATCTGTAGTACCGGGGTACATAAATATGCCGCCTTTAATAAGATTACGATGCACATCTGCCACCATGCTGCCAATATATCGCTGCGTGTATGGCCCTCCGGTTTCATTTGTTTTTGACTTGCAGCGGTGTATTTAATTTCTAACCCCTTCATCATACCTGAAAAAATGACCATGATTTACAGAATAAATTTTTCCCTGATCTGGACATTTAATATCCGGGTGGCTCAATGTCCATTCGCCGATAGAAGGGTCTAATGTAAATCCATTTACTCCCCTGCGTGTTGCATACACCATCATAGTGCTTGATCCGTAAATGACATAACCAGCAGCGACCATATTTATTCCTTTTTGTAAAAAATCTTCAAGGCCACAAGGTTTTCCTTTTTCAGATAACCGGCGAAAAACTGCGAAGATGGTTCCTATTGAAACATTCACATCAATATTAGCGCTGCCATCCAGCGGATCGTACATGCACACATACTTGGAGTTGTTACTTACTTCATCATCAAATATTACAATATCATCCAGTTCTTCACTGGCAATACCTGCGCAACTGATGCCATGCTTCAGTACGCCGGTAAATTGATTGTTGGCAAACACATCTAATTTTTTTACTTCCTCGCCCTGTACATTTATTAATCCGGCATCTCCAAGTATATCTACAAGCCCTGCTTTGTTTACTTCCACATTCACTCTTTTTGCAGCCAGACCAATATCCCGCAACAAACTGCTGAGTTCTCCGGTAGCGCCGGGCACACTTCTTAACTGCTGAATAGTAAATTCATCTAAAGTGAGTACCTGCCTGTTGATATTCATTTGGTAAAAAAATTAATTGAAGAGGTTTGACAAATGTAAGAATAATAGGATTGCAGAATTGCGATTGCAGATTTTGGTAGTGGGTCAGTTTGAAATTTCAAACTATCAGAATCTTGTCATTCCTGACAAGACTCCTACGGATTGATCATTTTAAAATAAATTCAAACTGAGCCACTACTCAGATTTTAGATTTAGTTACAAATTCAATTATTCCTAAGACTCCGCTTTGTTATCTTTGCCCGCTGAAAATCTGAAACCTGCCTGTCGGCAGGCAAGTCCGAAATCATAAATCTAAAATTGAAATGTTTGTTTTTAAATTCGGCGGCGCCTCTGTAAACAGTGTGGACAGAATAAAAAATGTTGCAGGCATATTAAAACAATATCCAAATGAAAAAATATTGGTTGTTATTTCTGCCATGGGTAAAACCACCAATGCACTGGAGAAAGTTGTTGATGCATTTTTTGCAGGCAATAAAGATGAAGCGTTGCAATTTTTTAACCAGGTAAAACAACAACATCTTAATACTGCGAAATATTTATTGGTTACTCAATACCTGGCTTGCGAGGAACAACTGCTGAATTTTTTTACCGAAGCCGAATGGCTGCTGCATGATAAACCTGTGAGGGAATATGATTATTATTACGACCAGGTGGTTTGCATTGGTGAATTACTTTCCACTTCCATCGTAAGCCATTACCTGAATGAAACAGGAATAAACAATCAGTGGATTGATGTGCGGGATGTTTTCAGAACCGATGATAATTTCAGGGATGCGGCAATAGATTGGGAAGTAACAAGTTTAAGAGTTCAAAGTTTAAGAGTTCAGATATTTGAAAAGAATAATATTGTTTTAACGCAGGGTTTTATTGGAGCTACTGATGAAAATGAAAGTACCACACTTGGCCGGGAAGGAAGTGATTATTCTGCTGCCGTATTTGCAAACCTGCTGAATACAGAAAGACTGACCATCTGGAAAGATGTGCCGGGTGTGATGAATGCCGACCCAAAATTTTTTCCTGATGCAATAACGATTCCAGAACTGAACTACAATGAAGTAATAGAAATGGCTTATTACGGCGCACAGGTTATTCATCCAAAAACAATTAAGCCGCTGCAGAATAAAAGCATTCCCATGTATGTAAAATGTTTTCTGGAACCATCACTGCCCGGCACTATTATTCATAATAAAACACTGAAAGGTTTGCCACCAATTATTGTGATAAAAGAAAACCAGGTGATGCTGGAATTGAGTTCAACTGATTTTTCTTTTGTAGAAGAAAAACCAATTGCAGAATTGTTTCATCTTTTTGAAAAACTAAAAATAAAACCCAACCTGACACAGAACGGCGCCATCAGTATGATTTGTGTATTAGATGACCGTACCGATAAAATAGAAAAACTTGCATTTGAAGCTTCAGCAATTTTTGAAGTGAAAGTGACAAAGGGACTTACACTCTTAACTATTCGCCACTACACAAAAGATATTTATGAAAAACTGGCGGCGGGAAGAAAAACTTTGCTTCAACAAAGAACAACAGAAACGGTACAGGCATTGTTGCAATAATTAATTTTCAGAAAGAATTTTTCTTAATACACTATTCACTTCATCCGCTTTATTCAGCACCATCAGGTGGCCTCCATTTTTTATTATAAAATCAGGCCTGGAAAATCGTCTGGGTAAAAGATGATCCTTATCTCCATGCAGATGAATAATGCCGGGCAATCGTTCATGTTGATCCCAATTTATAATTGCATTTAATGACCAGCGGATAAATGAAGGTTTCGCATTTTTTACAAAATGATAAACAACTGCTTTATCCTGCGGTGTACCGGCGCCCATTACCCGGTTCAATAAGGTGGCTGCTTTTATAAATGTTACAGGCAATGCTTTGTGCAAACCAATTTTTCCTGCCTGTTTAAAATACCAGGGCAACTCATCTGCTGAAGCAAGGCTGGAGATAATAATTGTTTTAACCGGATTTTTTATTCTTGCAATTTCTGATGCAATCATTCCCCCGAATGAAAGTCCGATTAAAATAAATTGTTGCTCATTAATAGGTTCAGCAAAGCGAACAGCATAATCATTCAGTGTTTCATTCTTTCGGTGTGCAATCCACTCAAGATAGACGGGTTCGTAGGCAGCAGGCAGTTTTATATTCTGAAAAACCTTTTTATCGGCCCCCAATCCGCTGATGAAATATGCTTTCATGGAAGAAGTAATTCCAATGGTTCTAATTTTTCTATGGAAATAGTCTGCACCATTTTCTTTGCAACTGGTTTATCATTTACTAAAGCAGGTTGCCAGTTGGCCATGGTAGTTTCTAATTTTGTTATCAGCTCGTCATTAAAATCATCATTTACTCCACCTTTGATGACTTTAAAATTTACCGGTGTACCATCTTTGTCAATAATAAATTCCATTTGGATAAATGCTTTTTTTATACCAGCCGGCAACCGATCCCTCATTTCTTTATTTGTTTTTTCTAAAAACTTTAAAAACTCATCGCCCCCACCCGGATATTTTGGCCATTGATAAACCACCTCAGCGAGGTCGGTAATTTTTCTTTCCCTGTGCTGTACTTTTTTCTTTATTACTGGTACAGGTTTTACTTCTGCAAAATCTTTTTTTGATGGTGGATCATTTACCAGGTACCCGCCTCTGTTAGTCACCATTACTACCGGTAACTGTTTGTGTTTTTCAAAAAAGTAAAATGCATCTTCAAGATTTGCAGAAAAATTTTTTAACAGCGTATCATCTTTCAAATTTTTGTCAAGATACTCCACACTCTTTTTTACATTATACTTTACGGGGAAAATATGCACGGGAATAAAATCCTGGCCGAGGTCTTTTGCATAAGCTGTAATAATGTATAACTCTTCAATCATCGGGTCAGTGAGTGGAATACATCCAACAGTAACACAACTGCCGTGAATATAAATTTCGCCGCCGGGGCGATCTGCATCGCTGAGTATTTTATCAGACAGGTTTGGGTAATTAAGCCCAAGAGATAAATGATAAGTGCTTTTAGGATTAAATTCATTTATATAATAAAATCCTTCCGGCACCTGGTAATCTCCTTCCATTCTTTTAGGTCCCATCGTGCCTGCCAATGCACATACTTTGTAAGATTTAAAAAGTTTGTAAGCATCTTTTCTTTCATTCTTCACCCACACTTCCAATTGACTGTCGTACTTGAAAGACCGGATGTAAACATATTTTGCAGGCCACGATAATCCCTTTTTTACAAATTGTTTTTGAATAGTATCGGCTTTTCGTTTCATCGCATCCGCAGGCCGCTCCAAAGTTTTTTGATAATTAATAAACGAATTTATTGAAGTGGCCGAAGTGCCAACTCCATTACCCTGCGCCATAAGAAATATGGGAAGGATGAAAACAAAAAAGACAAAAAGGTTTTTCATGCTCAACATTTAAAAAAAACAGAACGTACAGAATCGGAAATTATTCCATCGTTTCTCTTAAGGATTTGTAAAGATAAGAAAACAGGAATTGGAGATTGGAGGAATACTCAACAAATTTTAATTTTCTTTTTCTATTTAATACTAAGATTGAGTCTTTTATTGACTTTATGAATTTAAACCCAAATTCCCAATTACCAAACTACAAATTCCCTCTCGCCTCCTGCTCGGCTTCAATCGCTTCAAACAAGGCTTTAAAATTTCCTTTACCAAAACTTTTTGCGCCTTTGCGTTGTATAATTTCAAAAAATAATGTGGGTCTGTCTTCCACTGGTTTGGTAAAAAGCTGAAGTAAATACCCTTCCTCATCACGATCAACAAGAATTCCAAGGTCTTTCAGCGGTTCCAGGTCCTCATCAATATGTCCTACCCTGTCGAGCAAATCATCATAATAGGTTGTTGGAACTCTTAAAAATTCAACACCCCTGTTTCTTAATTCAGTTACAGTTTTTACAATATTATTGGTTGCCATGGCCACATGCTGCACACCTTCGCCATTATAAAATTCAAGATACTCCTCCACCTGGCTTTTTTTCTTGCCTTCTGCCGGTTCATTGATGGGGAATTTTACAAACCCATTTCCATTGCTCATTACTTTACTCATCAGCGCCGAGTATTCGGTGGAAATATCCTTATCATCAAATGAAAGAATATTTCTGAAGCCCATCACCTCTTCATAAAATTTCACCCAGGGGTTCATCTGGTTCCAACCTACATTCCCCACACAATGATCTACATACTGCAATCCGGCATCGGTTGTTTTAAAGTAAGGATTGCTCCATTCACGGTAACCCGGCATAAAAACTCCGTTGAAATTTTTTCTTTCAATAAATAAATGCACCGTATCGCCATAAGTATGAATGCCGCTTATTATAACTTCACCCTCTGTATCTTTTAAGTGCGTTGGCTCCATATAAGATTTTGCGCCACGTTTTGTTGTTTCATTCCATGCATTGGTGGCATCATCTACTTTCAACGCAATTGCTTTTACACCATCACCATGTTTATTTATATGATCAGCAATTGCATTGCCTTGTTTCAAAGGCGTGGTTAAAACCAATGTCAGTTTGTTTTGCCTCACTGCATAGCTTGCCCTGTCCTTTACTCCAGTTTCCGGCCCAGAATATGCCAATGGCTGAAACCCGAAAGCCGTGATATAATAATGAGCAGATTGTTTTGCATTGCCCACATAAAATTCTACATAGTCTGTTCCCTGAAGTGGAAGGAAATCGGTTTGTCCACCGGACCCTGCGGGAGTATTTTGTTTTGTATTTGAAATTGCTGATGTGCTCATGATTTTGAAATTTTAAGATTAAAAAAAGAAAACTCCTTTTTCAAAATCAATTACTGTCCATTGCCAGAGTTTCCATCAGCAAATTGAAGTTGCTGCGTTCATCTTTAAAAAGTTTATGAGGATAATCGGGGAGCATGGGACAAAATTAAACAATACTTTTAAACTGTATTATATTTTGTAATTTTACAATAATAAAAATTTTATGAATAACTTATCCATACATCCCCCTCTCAGTAATATTCAGGCTGAGTTATTGAAACTTTTTTCTGCTGACATTCCAGAAAAACATCTTGGAGAATTAAAAAACATGATAGCCCTGTTTCTTCTTGATAAAGCAAGAGACAAAGCCGATGAGGCATGGAATGAAAAAGGCTACACTGATGAAAAATTAAAGCAAATCCTGAAAAAAGAATAATGCCGCCATTTAAAATTGTAATTGATACCAACGTACTGCTTCGATCCATCTCACGCCGGTCTGCTTATGCCATCATTCTGGACAAATTATATGAAAACGCTTTTTTAACTTTATATTACCAACGACATACTCCTGGAATATGAAGAAAAGATAAACGATATGTTTTCTAAAGAAACTGCTGAACTAATCATTGGCGCCTTTGCCTTACTTTCAAATGTTAAGAAAATTGATATTCATTTTCACCTGAACCTGATAACTGCAGATGCTGACGATAATAAATTTTCCGATTGTGCTTTTGCAGGCAATGTTCATTTCCTGGTTACAGATGATAAACATTTTAATGCTTTGAAATCAATATCCTTCCCATCTATCAATGTTATTTCACCTGATAAATTCAAAGAGATACTTGCTGATTAACTCATACCGTTCACTTTGCCAGTTGGCTAATGAAAAATTTTGCACCGTTGCAGCAACAGTTAGCCTTTAGAGCTTTTATATATTCTTCATAATTAAAAAAAATCCAACTCTTATCTTTGCCAATATGAAAAAAACTGGCATACTCGGCGGCGGGCAGTTAGGAAAAATGTTATTGCAGGCAGCAGCCAACTACCCTGTTGAAACTTTTGTACTGGAAAATGATTCCGAATGTCCGGCTGCTCATCTTTGCCATCATTTTACAAAAGGCGATATTAAAGATTTCGATGCAGTTTACAATTTTGGAAAGGGATTGGATGCGATAACGATTGAAATTGAAAATGTAAATGTTGAAGCCCTTGAAAAATTAGAAGAAGAAGGTATAAAAATTTTTCCCAAACCATCTGTTCTTAAAATAATCAGAAATAAAATTTTACAAAAACAATATTATAATCAGCACCAGATACCCACTGCAGAATACATTGTAACTCATGACCAGGCGGAAATACTAAGGCAGGAAAAATTTTTACCGGCTGTGCATAAACTTGGTACCGGCGGTTATGATGGTCGCGGTGTAGAGATCATCAAAACATTAGCTGACATTGAAAAAGGATTTAACGAACCTGCCGTTTTAGAAAGACTGATTCCCATTCAAAAAGAAATTGCACTGATGATTGCCATCAATGAAAAAGGTGATATTGCTCTTTACCCTCCTGTTGAAATGTTATTTGACCCGCAATTGAATTTATTAGATTACCAACTTTGCCCGGCCGAAATTCCAACACAATCACTTTATAAAGTTGAAGCCATTGCGCTGGCTGTTGTAAGAAATTTTAAATCACCGGGAATTTTTGCCGTAGAATTGTTTATTGATAAAAATGGCGATGTGCTGGTAAATGAAACAGCGCCGCGGGTTCACAACAGCGGTCATCATACCATCGAAGCACATTATTGTTCGCAGTTTGATATGCTTTGGAGAATTATGCTTGATTATCCTTTGGGAAATACAGATGCCATTCTTCCATCTATCATGGTAAATATTATAGGCGCCGAAGGTTTTACAGGCGATGTAAAGTATGATGGGCTTGAAGAAGTTTTAAAAATAGATAATGCCTTTGTTCATCTTTATGGAAAAAAACAAACCAAACCAGGCCGCAAAATGGGGCATGTAACCATTTTGAGTAAAGAAAAACAAGACCTGCTTCACAAATCGAACAAAGTGAAAAGAACTCTATTTCCCAAAAGCTGAATTATTCCCTTTCATCCATTTCATTTGCCACCCTTCAACTTATGACAAAGGATTTTTTAAAGTCTGTCGTCTAAACTTTCATCTGGATGACAATTACTGCTTATTTTTATAAGCCCTAAACACAACTGATTAATCGTGAACACACAAAAGCTGACTATCGGATTATTATTACTGTTATTTTGGGGAATATTCTTTTCCTGTAACAACAAAAAGAACGAAACTTCACCACAGGCTGGTGGCCCGCCAAAACAACCACCAATTTCTGTAGATGGTATTGTTTCTAAAACCCAAATACTTGTTTCCCTGATAGAAGTGCCCGGTTCTTTACTGGCAAATGAATCAATCGAAATACATCCGGAGGTTTCCGGCAGATTGGTACAGTTGAATGTAGTAGAAGGAAGATTTGTAACACAAGGCGCTTTACTGGCAAAATTGAATGATGGTGACCTGCAGGCACAAAAAAGAAAATTGGAAGTACAATTAAAAATTGCAGAGCAAACAGAAAACCGGCAGGGTCAGTTATTAAAAATTCAGGGCATCAGCCAGCAGGAATATGATTTAAGTCTTTTACAAGTGCATAATCTGAATGCGGATATTGACATTATAAATGAAGCCATAAGAAAAACTGAAATCCGCTCACCATTCAGTGGTAAATTAGGTTTTAGAAATATCAGCCCCGGCGCATATATTACACCTGCTACTATTATTTCAACAGTAAGCCAGGTAACTCAGTTGAAATTGCAATTTACCGTGCCAGAAAAATACAGTTCGGAAATAAAGCAGGGGCAGAATATTGAATTTTATATTGATGGTTCTGCATTAACATTTCACGCCAATGTTTCGGCTACCGAAGTTGCAATTGAGGAAAATACACGCAGCCTTTCTGTAAGAGCAATTGTAAAAACAAAAAACCCTTTTTTAATACCGGGTGCATTTGCCAAAGTAAAAATAGAATTGGGTAAAAATGATAAAGCAATGATGATTCCGACTGTGGCTGTTGTGCCACAGGGACGTAAAAAAATAATTTACCTTTTTAAAAATGGAAAGGCGATAGCAACAGAAATTACGACCGGTGTCCGTGATTCTGACAATATTCAGGTAATAAGCGGATTGAATTTAGGAGATACTGTCATTACAACCGGACTTTTATTTTTAAAACAAGGTAGTGATGTGAAGATTGCGAAAATAAATACCCCCATCCCCTAAAGGGGTGTTAATGAAAAAACTGAATTACGAACAGGGTTAAAAAAATCAAAAAAAATATGAAGTTTCGTATGCAAAAAAATGATTCTATAAAATTAAAATACTCCGCCAGTTGGCGGAGATAAGGGCATGAATTTATCAGAACTTAGTTTAAAAAGACCAGTACTCGCCATCGTATGTTCTATCCTGATCATCGTATTTGGCGCTATCGGTTATTCTTTTCTCGGTGTAAGGGAATATCCAGCTATTGATCCTGCTGTCATCAGTGTACGCACTTCTTATATTGGCGCCAGTGCCGATATAGTAGAACAACAAATTACCGAGCCTCTTGAGAAAGCTATCAATGGTGTGCAGGGTGTAAAAAATATTACATCAAACAGTGCGCAGGGCAGCAGCAACATTACGGTAGAATTTGAATTGGGTGTAGATCTTGAAAAAGCCGCTAACGATGTAAGAGATAAAGTGGGCCAGGCAGCGGGCAATCTGCCGCGGGATATTGACGGGCCGCCTACAGTAAGTAAAGCCGATGCAGATTCTGATCCTATTATGTTTATCGTTATTCAAAGTCAGAAAAAAAACCTGCTTGAATTATCTGATTTTGCAGAGAACGTGGTACAGGAACGTTTGCAAACGATATCCGGCGTAAGTTCTGCCGGTTCATTTGGCAAGCAATATGCTATGCGGCTCTGGATCGATCCATCAAAACTGGCTGCATATAAATTAACCATACAGGATATAAAGGCTGCACTTGACAGGGAAAATATAGAATTGCCGGGTGGAAAAATTCGTGGCAATGCTACCCAACTGATTGTAAAAACTTATGGAAAGCTCACAACTGAAAAAGAGTTTAATGAACTGATCATTCAGGAAACAGATGGCCGCATCATTCGCTTCCGTGATTTGGGAACTGCCATACTATCTGCCGACAATGATGAATTTGCATCAAGAGTAAATAATGTTGCTTCTGTTGGCGTACGGATTGTAGCACAACCCGGCAGCAACCAGATTGAAATAGCAGATGAGGTTTACAAAAGAGTGGATGCCATTAAAAAAGATATACCCGGCGATATTTCTATTATGGTAGGGTATGATCGTTCAGGCTTTGTACGCAAAGCAGTAAGTGAAGTAAAAGAAACGCTGCTTATTGCCATTTCATTAGTGGTGCTGATTATTTTTCTTTTTTTCCGTGAATGGTCAATTGCATTTCGGCCACTTATTGATATTCCGGTTTCCCTTATCGGCGCTTTTTTTATTATGTACCTGATGGGGTTTTCTATCAATGTACTTACACTGCTTGCAGTAGTATTAGCTACCGGGCTGGTAGTGGATGATGGAATTGTGGTAACGGAAAATATTTTTAAGAAAATGGAACAGGGCATGAACAAGCATAAGGCTGCCCTGGAAGGAGCAAAAGAAATTTATTTTGCGGTCATATCCACTTCCATCACATTGGCCGTTGTATTTCTTCCCATTATTTTTTTACAGGGTTTTACCGGCAGGTTGTTTCGTGAATTTGGAATTGTAGTTGCCGGCGCTGTTTTAATTTCTGCTTTTGTTTCTCTTTCACTTACGCCGGTATTAAATATTTATTTTACAAAAAAAGATCCCCGTAAACATTCCTGGTTTTACCGTGTTACTGAACCCTTCTTTACCGGAATGGAAAATATTTACCGTTATACATTGAAAGGATTTATGAATCTGCGTTGGTTTGCATTAATCATCGTGGTTGCCTGTGCTGCCTCTATTTATTTAATTGGAAAAAATATTCCTTCGGAACTGGCGCCGATGGAAGATCGAAACCGGGTTCGTGCAAGTTTAACCGGGCCTGAAGGCGCCGATTTTGATTTTATAGATAAAGTTACTTACGATATTAACCAGCAGCTTTTAGATTCAATACCTGAGTTATCATTTGCGTTATCGTTTGCTCCGGGTGGTTTTGGCAGCGGCAGTTCCAACTCAGCTTTTATAAGTATGGGGTTGGATGATGCCAGTAAAAGAATCCGTACACAGGATGATATTGCACAACAGGCAAACCGGATATTTCGCAGGTATAATAATGTACGCGCATTTGCTTTGCAGGAACAAACGATATCTGTGGGAATGGGCGGCCGGGGTTCTTTCCCGGTTCAATTTGTTTTGCAGCATCTTAATTTTGATAAACTGAAGGAAACGGTACCTAAATTCTTAGAAGAAGTTTCTAAAAGCAAAGTATTTCAAGGCTTTGATGTAAACCTTAAATTCAATCAACCGGAATTACAAATCACTATCGATCGTTTAAAAGCAAATGAACTTGGCGTTTCTGTTTTAGATGTAACAAATACTTTGCAGCTTTCTTTAAGTGGCCGGCGCTTTGGATATTTTATAATGAATGGCAAACAATATTCAGTAATAGCGCAGGTAGAACGTGATAACCGGGATGCACCAATCGATCTCAAATCTTTTTATGTAAGAAATAACCGTGGCGAACTGATACAATTAGATAATATTGTAAGAATGGAAGAAACCGCCAGCCCTCCTACTATTTATCATTTCAACCGGTTTAAGAGTGCCACCATTTCAGCGGGGTTGGCGCCAGGTATGGCATTGGGTGATGGTATAAATGAAATGGAACGCATTGCAGATATTGTATTAGATGAATCATTCAATACTTCATTAAGCGGAGCATCACTTGATTTTAAAGAAAGCTCATCCAACACTTCTTTTGCTTTTATACTGGCTTTGATTTTAATTTTTTTAGTACTGGCTGCACAATTTGAAAGTTTTGTTGATCCATTTATTATTATGATTACCGTACCGCTTGCCCTGGCGGGTGCCGTCATTAGTTTAAAATTATTTGGACAAACACTGAATATCTTTTCACAGATTGGAATTATTATGCTGATAGGATTGGTTACAAAAAATGGAATCCTTATCGTTGAATTTGCCAATCAGAAAAGAAGACGGGGTGAAAAGAAAATTCCGGCAGCCATTGATGCAGCGGTTGCAAGACTGCGGCCCATATTAATGACAACGCTTGCCACTACATTGGGTGCATTACCCATCGCTATGGCTATAGGTTCTGCCGGCAAGAGCCGTGTACCATTGGGCATTGTAATTGTAGGCGGAATGTTATTTGCACTTGTGCTTACATTATATGTGGTACCTGCACTGTATTCCTATCTATCATCAAAAAAGAAAGTCAGCAATATTGATACAGAACTATCACTTGCAGACATGAAAGAAGCACATGATTAATATTTTATGTAACCAGCTAACCAATTCTATTCAGCTTATGTTGCTTCGTCGCGTTACATGCGGGAAACTTTTTGTTTTCTTTTCAGCTTCCCTCCTGTTCAGTTATTCATTGCAGGCGCAAAAACTATTGACACTGGAAGATGCTATTGCCACGGCTTTGCAAAACAATTATGATATTCAATTATCAAAAAATGATTCCGCAGTTGCAGCATTGGATTATTCATACCGCAATGCAGTATTTCTACCGAGAGTGAATATAACAACTGGAACAAACTGGATTAAGAACAATCAAAAACAGGAATTTACCAGCGGCACAAAAAGAGAAGGCGATGTAAAAACAAATAATTACACTGCATCGCTTACCCTCAACTGGACATTGTTTGACGGAATGAAGATGTTTGCAACAAGAGATAAAGCTGAAGAATTTATCCGCCTGGGAGAATTAGGAATAAAAGACCAGGTAATAAATTCAGTGGCTGATGTGATTAATACTTATTACAACATTGTACGGCAAAAGCAACAACTGAAAGCTGTGGAAGAACAGATGAGTATCAACCAGACAAGAGTAGATCTTTCACAACGGAAATTAGAAATTGGTATTGGCGCCAAACCCGATGTACTGCAAAGCAAAGTAGATCTGAATGCACAGAAAGCTGCACAACTGCGCCAGCAAACTTTGATTCAGCAATTAAAAGAAATGCTGAATCAATTTATGAACGTGGCAGCTAATGCCACTTATGAAGTAAGCGATTCCATACCCATCAATACAAAACTTTCGCTGGGCGAAATTCAAAATAATATAGACAACAGCAACACCACACTGCAAGTATTGAAAAAGAATATTGATATTGCCAACTTTACTTTAAAAGAAAGAAAAGCAGAACGGTTTCCAATAGTTTCTTTTAATTCAGCTTATAATATCAACCGCACAAATAATGATATAGCGCTGAACCCGGCTCTTCCGATATTCAACCGTAACAGGGGAATCAACTATGGGCTTTCTGCCACCATTCCTATTTTGAATAACAGAAATACAAACCGATTGATAAAGCAAGCTGAATTGAATGTGAGTTACCAGCAACTGTTTTTGCAAAGCCAGAAATCATTATTAAATCTTGGTGTTATTAATTCTTTTAAAGATTATGAATTACAAAAACAGGCCCTCGAACTGGAAGAAGCAAATATTTTATTAGCGAGAGAAAACGTAACCATCATACTCGAAACATACAAACTTGGTTCTGCCACTTATCTTCAATTAAGAGAAGCACAAAAAAGTTTAGAAGATGCATATAAC
>JANOJO010000117.1:0-1777 GCA_031418795.1 Bacteroidota bacterium
AAAATAGATACGCCTGACGATTTCAATGAACCTCTTGAAGACCTGAAAGATTATATGTAATCATGGATTATTTTATTGGATACACATACCTGCATTTGGGCTATTGGTAAGCAAACTAAATTGTCGGCCACTGTAAAAGATATTTTACAGAACCAGGAAAATAGCTTTTGGGTAAGTAAAATTAGCTTGTTGGAAATAGCAATCAAGCTAAAATTGGTAAACTTCAGGAATTTAAAACGCTCCTGCCTGAATTTATACAATCACTTTATCTCTCAGGCTATATAATGCTGCCTGTTAAAGATGAACATCTTGAAACATACAACATTATTACTTTTGATGAATCGCACCGTGACCCCTTTGACCGCTACCTTCTGGCTGCAGCTCATTTTGAAAACATGGCAATCATTACAAAAGATGAAAAGTTTGGGTTGTACAGCAAAATAGTTCAAATTATCTGGTAGCCCTGCTTACGGAATATATTTTACACCTTTTCATTCTCATTTGTTTTTACACTTTGCTTTCGCAAAGTTTAAATCTCTCTGCCGGTTTCACCGGATCAAAGTTGAAAAAAATCTTGTAAGGATATCAACACCTTTATTGCTGTTCGCCGGGCCTTGCAGCATAGCTTCACCAGTAAACGAATTGGAAGCAGCTTTAAAAGAAAAAACTATTTATTACATTCTATCCTGCAGTACGAACCAGTTCAAGAAAACTTAACCGGGTTGGATAGTAGCAGTGGCTGAAAAAAGTGAAAATTTAATTATCTTTGGAAAAACACAGACTATGCTTACTACAATAAAAGGTGTGTATGACCACGGGCAAATTACACTTACAGAACAACCACCTGTAATGACAAAGGCAAATGTGATAATCACATTTTTATACGAGGAGGAAACTAAAATCCCTGCACCCGGAAAACGCTTGTTTGGGGGTTTGGAAGGCATGTTAAAATTGCCTGATGATTTTAATGAACCATTAGACGAAATGAAAGACTACATGTAAGTATGAACATATTGATAGATACACATATTTTAATTTGGGTGCTGGATGAACAAAACCAATTGTCCAAACAGCGGAAGGAGTTATTGGCAGATTATTCCAACACCGTTTTTCTAAGTCAGGTAAGTTTGATGGAATTGGCAATTAAAAAAAACCTGAACAAGCTGCCTGATTTTGTTCCCGACATTAACGAGGTAGCTAGTCGTTGGCTGAATAATGGTTACGAAATTTTACCCATAAGCAACGAACACATTTTTGCTTATCAACACCTGCCTTTGTTTGTTGAGCACAAAGACCCATTTGACCGCTTCCTGATTTCAACTGCCAAGTTTGAACGAATGAATATTATGACTTCAGACGAAAAATTTAATTTATATTCTTCTATGATAAATATCTTATGATTTTAATGTGGAATACATTTTACACCTCCTCATATTGATTTGCTTTTATACGTTGCTTTCGCAAAGTTTAAATCTCTCTGCCGGTTTCACCGGCTCAAAGTTGAAAAAATCTTGTAAGGTTATCATGGGTTTCGCAGTTATATTAAATCGGTTTTCGTGGTAACTCACTGCCCCGTCAAAGGTGGTGGTAGTTCAACACAGCAGAGATATAAGCATAATTTATTTTAGCTTTGTTTAAATTTTACTATGCATAAATTAACCGGTAATAAACGAAAACTAAAACTTACCCGCCGTAGGAAAAAAAGAGTGGATATGAAACTCTATGCAGGAAAGGTAAAAGCTTTTCAAAATATTGATGCTAAATCAAGGAAGGCTAC
>JANOJO010000118.1:0-1506 GCA_031418795.1 Bacteroidota bacterium
CCACCCATGGTCACCCATAAGCTTTTCAGATTGCTGTTTATCAAACTGGCATTCGCTTTCATAAAATCATATTGCGGATTGGCAAGTTCCGGCCGGTTGGCAAACCATCCCGAACTGAATACTCCGAGATAAGAAAACATGTTTGTATTCTTAACGCCGGCATATAAAGTTTGTAATCCTCCCATTGATAATCCCGCCAATGCCCTGTTCTTTGCATCTGATTCTGCACGATAATTTTTTTCAATAAAGGGAATTACCGATTGCATTAATTCGTTTTCAAACATTCGCAGTGTTTGTTCACCAAATCCTGCAATGCCGCCAGTTCCAAAATTTCCATCCGTCATTACAACCAGCATTGGTTTTGCTTTCTTTTCGGCAATAAGATTATCAATAATCAATTCAGTTTTGCCCTGTGTTGCCCAACCTCTTTCATCCTCACCACCGCCATGTAATATGTAAAGTACAGGATATTTTTCGTTGGTATTGTTATCATATCCAGGCGGAGTGTATATGTAAAATTGACGCCATGAATTTGTTACTCTTGAATAATATTTTTTTATCCTGATGTCTCCATGCGGTACATCTTTGAGTGCATAATAACTTCCCCCGGCAAAAGGAATTTCGATTCCGCTTGCCATACGACCCATTCCATAAAATGTTTCACTAGCAGGATCGGCAAGGGCAACACCATCAATAAGCAAAGAATAATAATGGAACCCTTCGCTGATAGAATCTGTTGTTACGATCCAATACCCTCCGGTATCTTTTACCATTTCATATTTTTTTACCAAATCAATCTGCACTCTTTGCGCATCGGGAGCTTTGATGCGGAATACAACACGGTTGTCGGGCAATATCTGCGGATACTTTGCCGATCTTATATTGCTGGCTGCCGGCGATCCCAATATTGTATATTTATTAAACGATGAAACATCAACCGGCTTGAACAAAAATTGAGAAAACATGTATAAATCATTTTTCCAAACTTTGAAATCATGTCCTCCTGGTTCGATATAATAAATATGGGGAACAGATTTTTCAAATAAATAATCATGGGTTCGTTTGCTGAATGTGATCAGCCCATCATTATCGCCGCAGGAAATCCAAAGCAGTTTCAATTTATTTTTTGCCGCTTCAGGATCAGGAACAAGTTCTTCTGGCCTTTTAGTATTAGGAGCAGATGAAAAACCACCAACCCATGCAAACTGGTTAAGATTTCCCAAACCAAAATTCAATGATTGTCCGCCTCCCATTGACAAACCTGCAATGGCACGGCTTTCACGGTCTTTTAAAACAGGAAATGTTTTTTCGATATGAGGTATTAAATCATTCAGTAAATCCTGTTCAAAGGTTGCAAACGCTTTCACTTTTACACTGTCAAAAATATTCCCCACTGCGCGGTCATCTTTCATGGCCCTGCCATTGGGCATTACCACAATCATCGGTTTGATTTTGTTTTCTGCATACAGGTTATCTAATATCACCTGTGGTTTGCCGCCTTTCAGC
>JANOJO010000119.1:0-7226 GCA_031418795.1 Bacteroidota bacterium
CTATAAAAATTGATTTGAAGGAAAAGGAAAATAATATAGAGTTGATAGTGGCTGATAATGGCATTGGCATTTCACCGGAGTATAAAGACAAAGTGTTTGAAAAATTTTTCCGGGTACCTGCAGGTGATACGCATAATTCAAAAGGCTATGGATTAGGATTAAGTTATGTGGCGCATGTAGTACAAAAGCATAATGGGAAAATTGTAATAGAAAGCCAACCGGGGTTAGGGACAAAGTTTATTATTACCTTACCGAAAAGCAGCTCACCGCTGTGTTAACCCTGCCACGTTTTAGGCAGAAATCCGTGCCACGGTTTCAAACCGTGGCACGGTTACTAACTAATGAATATGAGCAAGACAAAAGTTTTTTATGTAGAAGACGAACTGTTTCTTGGCAAGATTGTAAAAGAAAGCCTGGAAAGCCGCGGCTATGAAGTAATGATGGAAAGTGATGGCGCAAAAGCAACATCCGCATTCAAAAAATTGCAAAGCATCCCGGGTACAGCGCCGGATATTTGTGTGCTGGATGTGATGCTGCCCAACAAAGATGGTTTCACCATTGCCGATGAAATAAGAGAACTTGATGAAGACGTTCCTATTATTTTTCTTACAGCAAAAACACAAACAGAAGATGTGGTGAAAGGGTTTTCACTTGGCGGAAACGATTATATACGCAAACCCTTCAGCATGGAAGAGCTAATAGTAAGAATTCAAAATGTATTGCGGAATAAAAATGAGGCACCAAAAAAAATAAGCACTGACAGTGTATTAATGGGCAAATATAAATTTCACCTTAACCGGCAAACACTTAATGATGGCAAAGATGAACGTAAACTGAGTTACCGTGAAAGTGAACTGCTGAAACTGCTTTATATAAACCGCGAAAGGATAATTGACCGTAAAGACATACTCAACCTTCTCTGGGGCAATGATAATTTCTTCAACAGCCGCAACCTCGATGTATATATCACCAAACTCCGCAGGTATTTAAAAGGGGATCCTGCGTTGGAGATTATAACTATAAAAGGAATTGGGTACAGGTTTGTGACGGGGTGAAAAATTAGTTAACTCTAAACACCTGCGCCACCGAATTGTTTTTTAAAAACACAACCTGTTTTTTTTCTTTCAGGTAAATAATTCTTCTTACTTCTCCTTTCATATTCAATCCGGCTGCACTATGGGGCATAGCTGTAAATTTTCCTCCTCCAATTCCTTTTAATAATAATGCAGCAGTGGCATCATAATTTCCGGTGGATACATCGGGGTCATTTGAGTTACCTGCAACCAATAAATCTTTTATTCCATCGCCGTCAAAATCATCTGCAATAATATCATTGATTGTAGAAAACTGCGCCCTTTCGTGAAAGTCCTCGAACCGGAATGAAAAATTTCCTTCGTTGATCAGCACACCGGATTCAAAGATGTTTGTTTTAAAAACATCCATTCCTTTTTTCTGTTCATCAGAAAATAGTTCATCCAGTGTTTTGCCGGCATACTGATGATAGCGGATAAATTTTTTCCGCATAAATGGCATTTGATCTATTAATTGGTCACGATGATACATGGGATAACATTTGCCCCAGATATAATAACCCAGGACGGCATCATAACTTCCGTTGCCATCAAAGTCTTTTGCATACACCGTACATGGTTCATCTGTGTGTGCTGTAATTTTTGAGTTGGTACCGCGGTTGCCCACCAGCAAATCCATGTCGCCATCATTATCTATATCTTCTGCCTTTACAGTATTCCACCAACCGCTTAGTTCGTTCAGGTTTATTTTTCTTTCTGTTTGCTGTTTTATTTTTGCTATTGCTTCTGCTTTTATCAGTTGTCCAGCTTTTATTTTAAAAATCATTACCGGCATCCATTCGCCGACAACTATCAGTTCATTTTTTTTATCGCCATCAAGATCACTCCATGCTGCGTAGTTTACAATGCCGGTAGCTGAAAATTCAGGTGCAACAGTATTTGTTACATTTTTAAAAACACCTTTGTTGTTTTGCAGGAGCATGCTTTTATCGTGCAAAGGAAATCTGCCCGGCATCACCCCGCCGCCAACAAATAAATCAAGATCACCATCCTCATCAAAATCAAGAGCAAGCACAAAAGAACCATTGATTCCTTCTTTCGGCAATAAATTGATTGCTTTTATAAAATTTCCCTTGCCATCATTTTTATATAGCCTGTCCTGGTATTGGGTACTGCCTGCATCAAACTCAGCGCCGCCACTTACCACATACAAATCATTGTCCTTATCACCGTCTGCATCAAAGAAAAGTACACCTGCATCTTCAAAATTTTTATCAGCAGTAAATACAGTTTGTTTTTTTTCTATAAAAGAACCATTAGGCATTTGTATCATCAGTTTTCCTTCAGCGCCTGCTGCGCCACCAATAAAAATATCTTCTTTGCCATCAGCATTTACATCAGCCATTGTAAAAAAAGGTCCTTTGCGGCTGCATTTATATGGTATCAGCGGCTCACGTTTAAAATCAATAAAATCATTTTCCCGGTGTGTATAAATGATTTTTTTGTCTTTTGTTATTTCTTTAAACAAAGAAGCAGTCGTAGCGAAAGATTTGGCAGCATCAACTGCATCTGATTCGTAAACAAAAAGCACCTGGTCAGTTTTAATATTGTTAAGTACTATTTGTTTGCCTGAAGGAAAAACTATTTCTGCTTTTGCTATTGATGTTTCTTTTCCTGTGCCAAAATGAAGTACATGTTCCATCGTTCCCATATAACCCCGCTGTGGATCGTAGCGTTGCAATTGCATATTGTTATTCCTGTCGTACAATTTTACTATAACGCCATATACTTCTTCTGCAGAGGTATTATTTTTATAAAAATGAAAACGTAAAAAATGTGAACCATTAATTTCTCTTGAATTGTTTTTGTAAACAAAGGCAGCATCATCAACATTATTCGCTACCAAATCCAGATCACCGTCATTATCCAGATCGGCGTACACGGCGCCGTGAGAAAATGAAGGAAGCTGATCGCACCATTGTTCGCTGTAGTTATCAAATTTTAAAGTTCCATTGTTATGAAAAAAATAATTTTTAATTCTTACCTGCGGTATTTGCTTAAACCATTCTTCAAGATTAACTGACTGGCCTTTTGCCATCAAATTTTTTATGGAGTCAAGCACATAGGCTTTATAGTCCCAATCTGTAATATCTCTTTTAAGCCCATTTGTTATAAACAAATCTTTCCACCCGTCATTATCATAGTCGGCAATCAAAGGCGCCCAGCTCCAGTCAGTTTGTGCAGTGCCGGAGTAATAAGCTATATCACTGAATGTACCATTGCCATTATTCAGTTGCAAACAATTTCTGGGGTATTGGTAAAAAAGATTGAACCGCAACAGCAATTGAAATTTGTCGTAATTAAGATTCTGAACAAATAATTGTTTTTGCCTTACCGGGTCTTCAATAGCCATATCGGGCACAAACAAATCTTCCAAACCATCATTGTTGATATCATTAATATCAGAACCCATGGAAGAAAGGCTTACATGCTGAACGTATTCGGATAGTTTTTCAGAAAAAGTTCCGTTGCGGTTATTGATATAAATAAAATCAGGTTTGTTGAAATCATTGGCCACATAAATATCCGGCCAGCCATCATTGTTGAAATCATAAACAGAAGCGCTGAGTGCAAAAGCATGATTGATGAGGCCTGCTTTTTTTGTTACATCAGTAAATTTTACATCCCCCTTGCCCCCTCCGGAGGGGGATTCATTGCGGTATAAACGATCACTTACATAAACAGTTGCCGTATCTTCTGCATATACCATTTTACCATTCACCATTTTTGCAGGAATAAGCATGGCAGTTGTAAAATCTTTGGGTTGATTGGCGAAATAGACATCCATATCGCCATCTTTATCGTAATCAAAAAAATAAGACTGCGTTGTAAAGCTTGCATCGTTCAATCCATATTCTTTTGCTTTATCAGAAAAGGTTCCGTTACGGTTATTAATATAAAGCAACTTTGTTCTTTCTTTCGGATCGGTTGGGCCGGTTTTGCAAACAAGTATATCCAACCAACCATCATTATTTATGTCAATCATATTCACACCGGTTTTCATGCCGCTAATGGCCGCTACGCCGGCAGCATCCGTAATATCTTTAAACTGCAGGTTGCCCAGATTGAGATAAAGTTTATTGGAACCAAGCGTGGAAGAAAAATAAATATCCTGCAAGCCGTCATTATTAATATCACCCACACATACACCTGCGCCTATGTAGAGGTATTCGTATTTATAATAAAACATGTTTGCATCTTCCACTATATCATTTCTAAAACCAATGCCCGTTTCTGCTTGTGATAAAAGTGTAAATAATTTTTTACTTGTCTGCTGCGCTGATAAATTAAAAGCAGGGATCAAAAAGCACAACAAAGAAATTATACGCAGATGAGTGGGCATAGCATTATGGTTTTACTAAAACGGGGTTGTAAAATTTTTTTATGATATGTTTTCCAATTGCCTGCCCCTGCAGTACACTGATGCTTGCGGTTAATGGATAATGAATGCCACCATACACACGGCTCATGGAAGATTCGCCGGCAGCAGCGTTGAAAGATTTAAATGTTCCTGGTTTTTGCCCGAATGGAATTTCTGTTTCATCAGTGAAAGAAAAATTTTCGCCGAGCAGAGAAGTAAGCACTGCTGCCGCAGCATTGGAAACAACTGCGTGGCCACTAGTAAATTCAGGAAAAGGCGGTGTTTGAATAAAGGGTCGCCAATTTTCATCAATATGCTGATTGATGACGGAAATGGGACGGATAAGATTGGTTTTATATTTTTCATCCCAGCAACTGATAAAACCATCAAAGATGGCGGTGGCTGTAAGTGCATACACAAGCGATGCTTTTACAACAGAAATATTTTTTTGCATACAAGCCTGCCGTGCAATCATGATCCAATGCCCGCCGGGGGAAATTTTATGAATAAAATAATTAAGATGCCCTTCAATCACCGATACATTTGGATTATCATCCCAGTAAAGAGCAATCTTCATTTGATTACTGTCCAATTTTTTTCCAATAGAATAAACCTGTTGTACATTTTTATAAAAAACAGATTGCCGTGATGCACTGTAAACCAATTTTTGTTTTGGGGAAAATTGAGATGCTGATTGCAAACTCAATGGACGGATAGTATTCCAGTGCGGCTCCAGGCCAGCAGCATAATCATTGGGTGTGGGTTGCCATGCACCGGGTTTATTTGAAATTACATATCGCATCATGCCTCTTGATTTCAGGTAATTGTCTTTTTGTGTCCAGGCAATAATGCTGTCAGCAATTCTTTTACCGTGTTGTATTGATTTTTTCAAAAGCAGGCTGTCTGTAAAAATGCTGATAGAATCTGTAAATGTTTTTCGCCATGCAGTTATTTTAAATTCTGATCCCACAAGATTTTGCGCTACAAAAGAAAAAGCAAAGCAGGCAGAAATAAAATGATCATTATTTTTTTCTGGCGCAGGCAATTGTTTTAATCCATTTAATTTGCCGCTAAGTTTTGGAAAAGCAGAATCGTCATGACGGATACATTCATAAAAAGCGATATTAGGATACACGTAAATACGGCTGGCCACGGTGGGATTAAACAAATCATCCATCACCGTATTAATAAGAAGATGGTTCAGTTCATGCAGAGCCTGCTCTTTTTTTTGTGCATGCAGAATAGTAGTTAGCGACAGCAAAAAAATAAACAAAATTTGATGTTTTGGTCTTATCATAACTTTGATTGTAACAGTCCTGTTCAAATTTAATCATTAGTTGCTCACAGAATAATTTTTACTTTTATCTTCATAAAAAAAACCGGCATGAAATTTTTTTCCTGGCTCATAACCATCCTTATTATAGCAGCCATTATTGCAGCCTTTACTGCACCCGGCGATAAACAGTTTGCTGATTTTATATCAAAAGATAAAGGTGGTGATACCATGGCATGCAAACCAGTAGTTGGCAAAACCAGTTATGCAAAAGTTCTTACAGTAAAACTGTTTTCATTTCACTATGTAAATTATTGTGAATTGAAAAAAACACCAGGCGGAAAATCAGGCATCGGGTTAGCGCCAAAGCAGGAAGGCAGCGACAGTGTGGCTGTAGCCATTGGAAAAATTTCAATACCCAAAGTAACCCGCAGCGAAACATACCTCGGTTTGTTTGGAAGATTTTGGAAACTTTAATAAGCCGGCATTTTTCCAGCAGTTTTTTCTTTAGCTTTAGTAATTCTGTTTTCATCAAAAAACCAAAACTATGCTGAAGAAAATATTGTTTGCTTCCATTTCTTTTTTTATTGTAGTTACCACTTTTTCGCAGGCTGATTATTTTTATCCCAACGCCGGACAATTCAATGCAGCGATTCCAACACCAGAAAAATTTTTGGGCTATGCAATCGGCACACATCATACGCGTCATGATAAACTTGTAGAATATTTTAAAGAACTTGATCGACTCTCTGACAGGGTTAGTTTGCAAATAACCGGTGAAACTTATGAGCATCGTTCACAGATTGCTGCCATATTCACATCTGCATCCAATCATCAGCGGCTGGAAGAAATTCGCAAGGCACATCTTGCCGGGCAGGTAAATGGCAATACAGAAAATATTCCATTGGTTATTCATCTTGGCTATAATGTACACGGGAATGAACCATCAAGCAGTGAGGCGGCCATGCTCACTGCTTATTATTTAACCGCATCAGAATCTGATGAAGCAGTAAAATGGATGAACGATATGGTGATACTGATGGACCCGGTTATTAATCCTGATGGAAGAGATCGCCATAGCCATTGGGCAAATATGCACAAGGCATCGCCGGTTGTTGGTGATCCTTTGGACAGGGAACATACAGAAATTTGGCCCGGTGGCAGGTTCAATCATTATTGGTTTGATTTGAACCGCGACTGGTTCCTGGGTACTTTTCCTGAAACAAGAAACCGCATAAAATTTTTTCATCAATGGCGGCCCTATGTACAAACAGACCATCATGAAATGGGAAGCAACGCTACTTTTTATTTTGATCCCGGAGAAGATGCCAGTAATAATCCTATTGTTCCTGATTATCTCTACAAAAATATTTATCCAAAATATGCTGAGTATTTTTCTAAAGCCACGGATAAACTCAGCTCCATGTATTATACTAAAGAATCTTATGATAAACTTTATCCCGGTTATGGCAGCAGCTATATAAATTTTTATGGAGGCGCC
>JANOJO010000120.1:0-13330 GCA_031418795.1 Bacteroidota bacterium
GTAAAAAAATTTTTTCTGCTGATGTAAAAACTGAATTTTCAAAAATGCCGTCCTCATTGCCTTTTATAAAAAACAAAAGACTCAATTAATACTCGCCGGTTCATCATTAGTAGCTACCCTGATACTTGTAAAAATTACTCACAAAAAAAATTAATAAGGGAGAAGGAATTATCGGTTTAAGAATTGCCACTGCCAGTATTTCTTTTGTTTCTTTATTTTCCTTTATTAAATCATGTAAAAATAAAAAAAAGGCAATCAGGACTTATAATGAATTTTATACAGTAGTTCATTAGTGTCCTGCAAAACTATATAAAAGTTCTTTGAAATTCTTAATAGAAGTGTGTTGTAACCGAAAAATAGTATGCAAAGCCCTGTCTATAAGAATGTCAAAGAACAAAAATGTCAACAATTAAAAATTGAACTAATTTAACGGGACACTAATGCTTTATCTTGTTTAAATAATATATCATGAAAGTCAGACTTTACTTGACTATTGATAAAGAAATCGCTGAAAAAGCCAAACTTCTTACTGCAAGGAGGAAAACCACTCTTTCTAAAATGGTGGAATATAAGTTGAAAAGGAGGTTAGAACTGGAAGATAAAAATCGCATCGCATAATTTATCAGTCATTTCCACAAAAGAGTTTTTGAATATCAACAGATAATGAATTTGATTGAGAATATCTGAAGTTAAATATTAATAATCAATTCCTTTTTCGTTTGCTCCCCCGCCAAATTGCCGTACCTTCGCCGCTCGTTTGAAAAGGAGTTTATGGATATAAGAAACATCGCTATTATTGCCCACGTTGACCACGGTAAAACTACTCTGGTAGACAAGATATTGCATACTACTAAGGTTTTCAGGGATAACCAGGAAACTGGCGAACTGATAATGGATAGCAACGACCTGGAAAGGGAACGTGGCATCACTATTTTCAGCAAGAATGCGGCTGTTGTTTACAAAGGTGTAAAAATTAATGTGATTGATACTCCTGGCCACGCCGATTTTGGTGGTGAAGTGGAAAGAGTTTTGAAAATGGCTGACGGGGTTTGTCTTTTAGTTGATGCATTTGAAGGTCCGATGCCTCAGACACGTTTTGTTTTGCAAAAAGCATTGCAGTTAAATCTGAAACCGATTGTTATTATTAATAAAGTGGACAAAGCAAACTGCCGCCCCGATGAAGTACATGATGCGGTGTTTGAATTATTTTTTAATCTTGATGCTACTGAAGAACAATTAAATTTTCCTACATTTTATGGTTCGGGAAAACATGGTTGGTTCAATGATACATTGGATCAAATTGATAATATTAATCCATTGCTGGATGGTATTATAAAATATGTGCCGCCACCAAGAGTAAATGAAGGCCCTGTGCAGATGCAAATAACTTCATTAGATTATTCTTCTTTCCTTGGTCGTATAGCCGTAGGCAAAGTAAGCCGCGGTGTATTGAAAGAAGGACAGAATGTAGTTTTAATGCAGGCTGATGGAAGTATTAATAAAACAAAAGTGAGAGAGTTATATGTGTTTGAAGGAATGGGAAAGAAAAAAGTAACAGAAGTAATAGCCGGTGATTTATGTGCAGTAGTTGGTATTGATGATTTTAATATTGGTGATACTATTGCTGATGCAGAAACTCCCGAAGCATTACCAGTAATAAGTGTGGATGAACCCACCATGAATATGCTGTTCTCTGTAAACAACTCACCCTTCTTTGGTAAAGATGGAAAATTTGTTACATCACGCCATCTTCGTGACAGGCTGATGAAAGAAACAGAAAAGAACCTTGCATTGAAAGTAGAAGACAGTGAAGATGGTGATAGCCTGATGGTTTATGGCCGTGGTATTCTTCATTTAGGAATATTGATTGAGACTATGCGCCGCGAAGGATATGAATTAACCGTAGGTCAGCCGCAGGTAATAGTAAAAGAAATTAATGGGAAAAAATGTGAACCTTACGAAAATTTAGTGGTGGATGTGCCGCAGGAATTTGCAAGTAAAGTAATTGATCTTGTTTCCAGAAGAAAAGGTGAAATGCTGGTGATGGAAACAAAAGGCGAAATGCAACATCTTGAATTTGAAATCCCATCAAGAGGATTAATTGGGTTGCGTACGCAAATGCTTACTGCTACAACTGGGGAAGCTGTAATGGCACATCGCTTTACTGAATATAAACCCTGGAAAGGTCCGATACCGGGAAGAGGTAATGGGGTGTTACTTTCTAAGAATACAGATAAGACAACGGGCTATTCAATAGATAAATTACAGGACAGAGGAAGTTTTTTTGTGGATCCTGCAGAAGAAGTTTATGCAGGACAAATAATAGCAGAGAATATAAAACCTGGGGATCTGGTAGTGAATGCTACTGAACCAAAAAAATTAACCAATCACCGTGCAAGCGGCAGTGATGATCATACTCGCATTCAACCAAAAACTTTAATGAGCCTGGAAGAATGTATGGAATATATACAACAGGATGAGTGTATAGAAGTAACACCAAATTTTATCCGTATGCGCAAAGTGATATTGAATGAAGATGATAGAAAGAAAGTACAGAAGCGGATGGAAGCGGAGGCGGCGTAATACACCCCAACCCCTAAAGGGGCTTAATGAGCTTTACAAATTTTAGCAACTACTTGATAAAATATATGATTTTCATGCACTGGTTTATCGCCTGTGCTTTTTTATTTTTTTAAAATGTAAATTTGCTTTTTAATCTTTTGTATGAAAAAGTGGGTGATGATATTCTTCTTTATAATTCTCAATTCATTGTTCCTTGTCCAGTATTCAAAAGCGCAATGCTCCATCTGCACCAAAACTGCACAACAACTTGGAGAAAAACCCGCCAAAGGAATGAATACCGGTATTCTTTATTTAGCCGCTACCCCTTTTCTAATTGCAGGATATGTTTTTTACCGCTGGAGAAAAAGCAATCATTCTTCTTAAGCCATCAGGAAAAAATTGCAGATTATTTTTTTAATGTTTTATGTGTATCATCACAAAAAGGTGGAGTCTTTGTTTTTTTGCATTGACAAAACCAAACTTCTTCTTCTTTATCAAATACTACTTTAATACTCCGGTAAGGAGTCTCATCTATATTTCTATGGGTATTATCGCAGAAAGGTTGTGTCTCACTCAGCCCGCATGTACACCAGGAATATACTTTACCCGGCTGCACTATTATAGCTACCGGCTCACAGGCGGCAGTGCGTGGAAGATTTTCGTTTGGGATAATTTCGGTACTACTCATAATTTTTTATAAAGGAATACAATTGAAATGTATTGTTGTTTGATTGTTCTTTTATATTTTCTTTCAGTTCATCTTTTGATATGCCGCTCATTTTCTTTTTTTGAATAAGCTGAAAAGCTCTTTCGGCCAGCAGCCAGTATTTTTTTTCTTTGGAATGATGATGCTTCATTAAATGCTGAATTTGTAAAAGCAATTCATCCACCCCGGTATTTTGCGAAGCTATAGTTTTTAAAACCGGTACTTCATCATACCGGTTGTGAAATGCCGGAGCCAGCATCAGCCGCAGATTTTTTACAAACAAATCTGCATCGGGTCTGTCGGCTTTGTTTACTACAAAAATATCAGCAATCTCCATCAGGCCGGCTTTCATCGTTTGTATTTCATCACCGGCTTCGGGCACCACCACTACTACCGTAATATCAGCCAGCCCGGCAATTTCAATTTCACTTTGTCCCACACCAACTGTTTCTACAATTATATAATCAAATGTTGCTGCTTTCATCAAATCGGTAATTTCAATAATTTTTGGATGCAGGCCACCCAGCGAACCGCGGGATGCTAATGAACGGATGAACACATTGGGATGATTATACCAATTGCTCATGCGGATGCGATCGCCAAGCAAAGCGCCAAGATTAAAAGGTGAAGAAGGATCAATGCAAAGCACACCAATTTTTTTTTCTGCTTTTACCAATAAACCAATAAGCGAATCAACCAAAGTGCTTTTTCCTGCACCAGGTGGCCCGGTAATTCCAATAATATTTGTTGCAGACTGCGGAAGCAGCTTTAATAAATCTTCGTAACCGTCAACTTCATTTTCGATTAATGAAATACAACGTGCCAGTGTTTTACTGTTGCCATTCATGATTTCCTGTAAAAATTGTTGCCACATAATTAAGCCCGGCTGCATTAATTTCAAAGGTAAGTTGCAATGTCATATAAATTTATCATTACAATGACTGTTAAGGGTGGTTATATTTGTGTGCATGTCAAATCTTGCAGGCATATCAGTAATTATCCCCAACTATAATGGCAAAGATTTATTGCCGCAGATTTTACCAACTGTAATTACTGCGTTAAAAAAAACAGGATTAAATTATGAAATAATTGTGGCAGATGATTGTTCGGTTGATGATTCGGTTCAGTTACTCAAAGAAAAATTTCCGCAGGTAAAAATTATTCAGAACGAAATCAACAGTGGGTTTTCTGTTACTGCCAATAAAGGAATAAGAGCATCGGAATACGATTGGGTACTGTTGATGAACAGTGATGTAAAACTGGAGGAAAATTATTTTGAACCACTTTTAAAATACACAGAACGAAGTGATGTGTTTGGTGTGATGGGACGAATCATTGGCTGGGATGACGATATTATACAGGATGGAGCCAGGTTTCCTTTTTTTCATGGCGTGAAAATAAAAACATCAGGAAATTATTTGCTGAAGGAAATAGCAGAAATGAATCATGGACTTTACACCATGTATCTGTCCGGAGCCAATGCATTTATTAATAAAAAACTTTTCCTGCAAATTGACGGTTTCAATGAAATATTTTCTCCCTTCTATGTGGAAGATTTTGAACTTTCTCTACGGGCCTGGCGCATGGGCTATACTTGCTATTATGAATACAATTCTGTTTGCCGGCACAAAACTTCAGTAACCATTAACAGCGAAATTAAAAAACGGGGGATAAGAAAAATTTACAACCGTAATAAAATGTACCTGCATGCCATTCATTTAAGCAATACGAAAAGAGCAATATGGTTCTTTCAATTGTTTTTGGAATCTGTTGTACATCTTTTCACTTTCAGGTGGAGTTATATTCAAGCTCTGGCGCAGTTTATAAAAAATTATAAAAAAGCAACGGCATGCAGAAACCAATTGTTGCAAGCAGCGGGTAATAGAAAACTATTATCAGTAAATGAAGTGGTTGATAAAATTCTGCTGCCAATAAAAGGCAAAGCTTTAACCCGTTTTTAATAAAAATTTTCTTACTCACTTGTACTTATTTTTTTGTGCGGGTTGGCTTTGAGTAATCTTTTGAAGAACAGTTTTAATCTTTGAATAGCCTTTAAAAAGAAAAATATAAAAGGGTAGTTGTATATCCTGTTTTTTAAAGGTGAGTTGCTTAAATAAAATTTTGTACAGGTGGTTTGTATAAACCGGCCACTGATCTTAGATCCATACGAAAGGATAAAACTGTTAATATGTTTGTCAAGATCTTTAAGATTTCCAAGACTTAAATGGTTTACCATAAAAGGAATTACATAACAATTGTATCCAAGAAAATCAGCATTGATACAAAGATCTGTGCCATATAAATGAAAACCGCTGAGATTAGAGGATGCAGAAACACCAGTAGCCCTTTTTAAAATCAGCATGTTTTCATCTAAGGAAATGACCCGTGCAGGCAGGTTTGAATTTTTCATAATTTTTCCGGCATTGTTAATATAATATACCAGTTGGTGATAGCCGATAGCTCCGGCATTTCCGCAAACGGCCCATTTACTGTCAATGGCAGAAAGATCAGTGAGACATTTTTCCAAAATAATTCTATTGTCAATGCAACGTACATCCTGGTGTACTATTATTAAATAATTTGCGGTTGACTCACGAATAAAAAAATTAATAGCCTGGCAGGCATCCAATTTATTTCCTTCACTGTTGTCCGCAATAATATATTCACAATCGCCGGTAAAACCACAGTCTTCAAAACTGTGTTTCATTAATAAATATTCATTCATATCAGAAACAATCGTGCAAATAGAAAACTGGCAGTTTGTAATAGTTGTTGTTGAAATACTTTTATAGTTCGTCATTGCAGAGTTATTAATCAGTCCATAAAGAAATGAATCTTTATTGAAATTAATATAAACTGTAAAACAATAACCGGCAATTACTCTCCTTAATATCTTTGCTGAAATGACCAACTTCATTCCCATATTCCCTCTCGGCATTGTGGTTTATCCCGGCGAAAACCTGAACCTTCATATTTTTGAACCGCGGTACAAACAATTGGTAAAAGAGTGTTGCGAAAACAAAAAACCTTTCGGCATTCCTGCTGTTATTGATAATAAATTGCAGGATTACGGTACATTGGTAAACATAACTGAACTTTCAAACAAATACGACAATGGAGAGATGGATATAAAGACAAGAGGCGAAAAAGTTTTCCGTGTACTGGAATTGATAAAAAAAGTGCCAGAAAAATTATACAGCGGAGCCATTGTAAACTATCCGGATAATAATGACAAGGGAAATATAATCCAGGGGACTCCTCACGGAGAACTGATGCGTAAAATAATGAATGGCATTCGTGAATTGCATAAATTATTAATTGTAGAAAAAGATTTTAAAAAACCTGATGAAAAACTGACCTGTTATGAAGTGGCGCATCATATTGGCCTTAGTTTGCAGGAGGAGTATGAACTATTGTGCCTGATGGATGAATTGCAGCGGCAGGAATATTTGAAAAGACATTTAACCAAAGTAATACCGATGGTGGCTGAAATGGAAGGGCTGAAAGAAAAAATAAAACAGAACGGACATTTTAAAAATTTAGGCGGGTTTCAGTTTGATATTTGATAGATTGAGTGAAATGGCAGTTAGCTATTTTTTAAATAAACTAACTTTACCTCTGCACAACGAATCAATTTTAAGTATGCCTGTTATTTCAATGTTTTATTACCATAACAAGGAACACAAATGAAAAAAATTCTTTCAATAAAACCAATGGAGGATTTCAAGCTGCTTTGCAGTTTTTCTGACGGTACAGTAAAAGTGGCTGATATTATTCCTTACTTACAGGGTGAGGCGTTCAAACCTTTATTAAACCCCGCTGCATTTTCAAAAATTGAAAACCGGAATTATTATGCAGAGTGGCCGCAGTATGAACTTGATTTAAGCGCTGATACACTTTGGCATATTGGTAAAGATGTCGTTAAGGTAAATTCTTAAATCATAGCCACAAATTAATTTTCTGTTTATAAAATATGCTAATTACCCTCGCCTTTGACTTCGGCAACACAAGATTGAAAGTTGCATGCTTTCAACAAGAAAAGCTTGCTGAAATAATTGTTTTGGAAAATGACGGATTGGAAACAATCGAATCACTCATCAAAAAATACGATCCGCAAAAAACAATTCTTTCTTCTGTCATCAATCATAATCCAGAAATAGAAACTGTGCTGGCAGCAAAAACAAAATTTCATAAACTTAGCCATCTTTCAAAACTTCCATTTACCACACCGGTTGGCAAACCGGAAACAATTGGTTCAGACAGGCTGGCCCTTGCAGCAGCCGTTGTTTACTTTTTTCCAAAACAACATAACCTTGTAATTGGCATGGGCAGTTGTGTTACTTATAATTTTATAAATAAAGAACATGAATTTCTTGGTGGTGGCATTTCACCCGGTATGGAAATGCGGATGAAAGCATTGAATCAATACACCGCAAAACTGCCAATAATAAAACCCGATGGCAATGTGCCATTGATTGGATATGATACGGCCACCAATATTTTAAGTGGTGTGGTAATTGGCATGGCAAATGAAATAGATGGATTCATAGATGCATACAAAAAACGATACGGGAATTTTAACGCCCATTTAACCGGAGGCGATTTAGTCTATTTGGCTCCCCATCTTAAAAACCAGATATTTGCAGACCCCGAACTAATCTTTAAAGGACTGTATGCAATTAGTGAAGTTAATAACCCATAGGAGTGTCAACGTTTTAGGAGAGAAAAACAAGAGATTGAATGCTCAATTTTCGATGCTCAATTTTCAATGCTCAATTTTAAAATCCAGATTTTTATTCAGGTTTTTAATTGCTTGCAGCTTGCAGCTAATAGCTTGTAGCTTTCTGTTTGCGCAGGATAACTCTCCTTATTCAAGGTATGGCTTGGGCGATTTGCACCCCAGCTCCCATATTCTAAACCGCGGTATGGCTGGCATCAGTGCTGCCTATGCGGATCAGCTGTCTGTAAATTTTACCAACCCGGCTTCTTACTCTCAGTTTTATTCTTTGCAGGAAGCAAGAACAAAAAAATCTGCCTACGGAAGAATATTGCTTGATATGGGTTTAAATTTTGACAACCGCACATTAAGAGAAACAAATAACCCGCAAAAATTTACAGCGCCCAATGCATACTTTTCTTATTTGCAAATGGGCATTCCTTTAAAAAAGAATTGGGGCATGGTGATTGGCCTGCGACCAATTTCAAAAATCAGTTATAATGTATTTCGGACAGAACTTTTAATAGACCCAAATACTAATTTGCCAATAGACAGTGCATTAACACAGTTTGTAGGTGATGGTGGGGCTTATTTGGTAAATACCGGAACCGGTTTTGCCATCAAGAATTTCAGCTTTGGTGTAAATACCGGTTTTTTATTTGGTAAAAAAGATTACAGCAGCCGTCGTGATTTTATTAATGACACCCTGGTGGGATATTACAATGGTTCTAATCACCAGACAAGATCTACTTTTGGCGATTTGTTTTTCAATATGGGCATGCAATATCGTATTGATATGAAGAAGGACAAATCAAAATATTTCCAGTTTGGATTATTCGGAAACATAAAACAACAACTTAATTCAAGAAATGATTTAATCAGGGAGACCTATGTAAAAAGTTCCGATGGCGGCGTATTCAGATTAGATAGCGTATCGGAACAATTGGATATAAGAGGCAAAGTGGATTATCCATCCAGTTTTGGCGGCGGCATATTGATAGAGCAAATAGCTAATGCAAAAAAAATAGGCTGGTTGTTTGGGGTTGATTTTATTCAAAACGGCTGGAACGATTACCGCTTCAATGGCCAACTTGATTCTGTAAAAAATAACTGGCAATTGAAAATTGGAGGGCAAATAAAACCATCATTAAAAAATGCAAATTATAAAAGCCTGATGAGTTACCGGGCGGGCATATTTTTTGGCAGCGATTATGTTTACCTGAAACAAAAACTTCCTGAGTTTGGAATTACAGCGGGTGTAAGTTTGCCCATTGCCAACCTGAAAGATGCGTCAAGAAGATTTCGCAGCCAGTATTCCATTGTAAATATTTCTGCTGAATATATTAAGAGAGGAAAGAATGATAATATTTTAAGAGAAAACATGTTCAGGCTTTCTGTTGGCTTCACACTAAGCGATCTTTGGTTTGTTAAGAAAAAATATGAATAACATACCCGAAGCGTAGTCTTAAGAAAGAGTCTGTATGGAAAACGGCAAAAAAATATTGTCAACTCTTGCTAAACAATTCTATACGCCATTCCAAATTCCAAATTCCTTATTCCTGATTTTTTTCTTACTCACAGCCTGCGAAAATGATCCACAGGTAGTAAAAGACTGGACAGAAAAAAAAGTGATGGTGGAGAAAGGAAAGGATATAGAAAGCTACCTGAGCCAGGGCGGTGTAATGAAGGCAAAACTTTTATCACCATTGATGTACCGTTATCAATCCGATACAGTTTATTCTGAATTTCCTAACACATTGCATGTTGATTTTTATAATGACAGCTTAAAAGTGGAAAGCTGGCTCACCGCCAAATACGGAAAATATTATGAGAGCCTGAATAAAGTTTATTTGCGGGATAGTGTTGTTGTCATAAATATTGATGGAGACACCTTGCGTTGCCCGGAACTTTGGTGGGATCAAAACCAGAAAAGATTTTATACCGATAAACCTTCACGTATTGATGGCAAAGACAAACATATTTTTTGCCGCGATGGAATAGAAGGCCCGCAGGATTTAAAAGTTCTTACCTGCCATTATCCCACCGGCCCCTTCCAGGTAAAAGAAGGAACGCTTCCTCAATAAGAAGCCCGGTTTAAAATGTTCAATGCTCAATGCTCAACGATCAATTTTCAGGGTATAAGAAATTGAACATTGAATATTGTATATTGAGCATTGAACATTTTTTTTCATCTTCACAAATAAAAATTAGAAATTATGGAGTATCGCCGCATGGGAAAAACCGGTCTGCAACTCAGTTTGCTTTCTTACGGAAGCTGGGTCACCTTTCATAAACAGCTGGATGATAAAAAAGCAGATGAACTGATGGGCATTGCGTATGATAATGGGATAAATTTTTTTGATAATGCCGAAGTTTATTCAAATGGTGAAAGTGAACTGATGATGGGCCGCGTATTAAAAAATAAAAACTGGGACAGAACATCCTACACTGTAAGCAGCAAAGTTTTCTGGGGTTGGCATGGAAAAGAAACCAAGCCGACACAAAAAGGCCTTAGCCGTAAACATATAACAGAAGCCTGCCATGAAGCATTGAAAAGAATGAATCTTGATTATCTCGATTTATATTTCTGTCACCGGCCCGATAAAAATACACCGATGGAAGAGGTAGTGTGGACGATGAATATTCTTTTGCAGCAGGGAAAAATCTTATACTGGGGAGTAAGTGAGTGGAGTGCACAGGAAATTATGGAAGCACACATGGTGGCAGCAAAAAATCATTTGATTGGTCCAGCGGTTGAGCAAACAGAATACAACTTATTTCAGCGGCAGAAAATGGAAGCTGATTACCTGAAAATTTTCAAAGACATTGGAATGGGTACCACCATCTGGAGTCCGCTGGCCAGTGGCCTGCTTACCGGAAAATATAATGATGGCATTCCGGATGATTCACGCATCAGCATTCCGGGTTTTGACTGGCTGAAAGAAAAAGTAATGGTGGAAGCTAAGCTTGAAAAAGTAAGAAAACTGAAATCAGTAGCAGATAAACTTGATACAAACCTCGCCACCCTTTCTATTGCGTGGTGTATTAAAAACCCGCATGTAAGTACAGCAATTCTTGGAGCTACCAGTAAGGAACAATTAGAACAAAATTTTTTATCTCTTGATTTGTACTCAAAGCTGGATGCCGGGCTGATGAAAGAAATAGATGATATTATGGAATCCAAGCCTGTGCAACCGGAGTATTAAAAGAATAACCCTTACGCTTAGCATTTTTAAATGTTTTTTTTGCAACCACAGAATTGTTCATACTCAAAAAATTTAATTCTAATTTCGAAATAAATCAAAGTAAAATTCGGGTATAAACTCAGTGAGTTTATGGAGATACGTGAAAAATATGATGTATTAATTGCAGGAGGTGGTCTTGCAGGTTTGACACTTGCTTTACAACTGAAGCAAACTAAACCTGGCATTTCAATCCTGGTACTGGAAAAGCGAAGTGATAATGCCCCGGTTGCTACACATAAAGTAGGTGAATCCTTAAGTGAACTTGGTTCTTCATATTTGAGAGAAGTACTTAACCTCAAAGAGTATTTATCTGAACATCAGTTACCCAAGTTCGGATTTCGTTTTTTCTTTAGCCCTGAGCACAACGAAAATATAGCAAGGCGTGTGGAAGTAGGATCAAGAATTTCTAATCCGTATCCATCTCACCAGATTGACAGGGGCCTGTTGGAAAATGAACTGGTGCGCAGATTAACTGATTGCGGAGTTGAAATTATTTTGGGGGCCAGAGTAACGGATGTGGATCTATCAAAGGCGGGGCATAAAATCCGTTTCGAAAAAGAAAATAATGAATACCATACTGAAGGAAGATGGATAGTTGATTCAACGGGAAGAAACGGATTGCTGAAAAGAAAATTGGGACTTAATAAAGAAATTAACCATGATATTAATTCATCATGGTTCAGGTTAGATACTGCAATAGATATTGATGACTGGTCAGATAACCTGGCCTGGCGCAATTTCGTTGATCCGGGTCGCAGGCTGTTGGCTACAAATCACCTTATGGGCGAAGGCTATTGGGTTTGGATAATTCCATTGATTTCAGGAAAGACCAGTATAGGAATTGTAGCAGATCCGAAATATCATCCGTTTAACGAATTCAACACTTTTGAGAAAGCGATGAGTTGGCTGGAAAAACACGAGCCGCTTGCTGCTGATATGCTGGGTAAGCATAAAGAAAAACAAATGGATTTTAAAGTCATGAAGCATTTCGCTTATGACACCAAACAATTTTATTCAGCAGACAGATGGGCGCTGACAGGAGAAGCGGGTGCTTTTATGGATCCATTTTATTCTCCGGGATCAGATTTTATTGCACTCAGTAATAGCTGGATCACTGATTTAATTGTCCGGGATGTTAGCGGAGAAGACACAGCGCTCCGTAGCTTGATTTATGATCTTGCCCATAAGGAACTGCTCAATGGATGGATAACCCTCTATAGAAATATGTATGGCATCTTTGGCAAAACCCAAATCATGCTTATGAAAATAGTATGGGACTGGGCCTCTTACTGGGCTATACCCAATGTGCTTTTTATAAATAAAGGCTATACTGATATTGATATTTTAAAACAATACTCATCTTCAAATGCTGGTATTGGCCGGAGATTTGCAAAATTAAACCTACGCATGCAGGAACTGTTTCTGACATGGGGGCAATATGATATAAAGCCATGCTCCGACCATCAACTAAATGTATTTGATTTAAACTGTCTTCGTAAATTTCAAACTGAGCTTGGTCTTCAATACAAACCCGATGAGCTGATGCCGAAGGTCGAATCTAATTTAAAAATATTAGAGAGTATAGCGGCAGAAATATTCCGGTTAGCAAGTGCTCAGATACATGAAACGCCTGACAATATGAAAGTTGATCCTTATTACATGATGCTTGATGATAAAAAAGATGAATTGCTCAAAAAATCAAAGAATCAAAATGCTTTAAGTGTTGATGAACCCATTAGAGTTGATATTGCAGGAATGTGGTTGAAAAATATCAAAACTCCCCAAAATGAATTTGCATAATAGCGTTTCGGTTAAAATGGAATACATTCAAAAAGTATTCCTGGGTGTTCAGGAGTATATGCAGAAAAATCATGAACTGGAAGAGTTGATTGCTTTTCTTGATTTTGAACCTCCTGAGTTTCGTTCTGTCGCTTATGAAAGTGCTTCTATGGAAATAGCACAACAGGAATTGTCTGGCGGAAAGGAATTGAATAACTGGAAGAAATTTTACCAGCGTTCTGCAAAGGCGCATACATTTCACATGGACATTGGGATTGGGATGGCATTTGCAAAAAAAGAGATCTCACCGGTTCCTTACCT
>JANOJO010000121.1:0-8660 GCA_031418795.1 Bacteroidota bacterium
TCATCGTCCCTTGCGTCGCACTCTTGTACAGTTGTAATTCTATTCAGCACATTTCAATCACTCGGATTATTATCAAATATTTCTTATTCGCAACCCAAGCCTCATCCTCTTATCCTTCTCCTGGCGGAGAAGGACGGTGCTTTATATCTTTACCCAACTTCTTGTTCTACCACATCAACTTTATTTCTTAACTCAGCAAATTCAACGACTCCGATAACTTTCAAACATTTCAAATAAGCAAGGGCTGTGTTCAGATGGCCTTCTCCGCGAGGAGAAGGTCGGGATGAGGCTCCTAATTCCCATCCGGTTTTGTTGATGCAACCAAAACAGACTGCTTCCAATAAAATTTTTCATACGGCATTGGTGATGCCGGGTTATAACTACTGATTTCTTTTTTTATAAATTTTGCCAATGGCAAATTTTGATTTTGAATACTGCTTACAATGCAACTTGCCAACTGGTAAGCGCCGTAAGTAGTGAAATGTGTATTGTCTTCTAATTTTCTATCCTGGTTGGGAAATGTGTTGGCAGGAAAATGCACAAATGCTTTTAATGATTTTTCTACGCCCCATGCTTCATATAATATTTTACTCATGGCATTCAAATCAATCAATGCACAATTTTCTTCCATTGCAGTTTGCCGCATGGCTTCAGGATATTGCAGCAATGTATTTATAATTTTTCCTGTTGAATCAAAATTCCGGCGGTGCATGGATGTAACTAAAACAGGAATCATCTTTTTATTTTTTGCTTCGGCAATCCATTCTTTCAATGTTTGCCTGTAAGTAGTAAAAGGTTCCAAATAGCTGCCGCCTTGTTTCATATCGTTATGAGCAAACTCAATAAATAAATAATCACCTGGCTTTGCCATACTCCATATTTTTTCCAGTCTTCTTTCACCTTTAAAAGATTTTAAGGCTTCGCCGCTTTCTGCATAGTTTGCCACTACGCATTTACCAGGAATTAAAAATCTTGGAAACATTTGTCCCCATGCAGCCCAGGGTTCTTTATCCTGGTCAACCACGGTTGAATTGCCTGCCAAAAAAATTGTTGTTGCAGTTTTGTTGAGCGTAATTTCTACTGCACCTACTTTCGGCAATGAATCATTGAATTCAATTGTCAGCATATTATCCCAGTGCAGGTAATTAATTTCTCTTGGTTTCAATCTTACCTTACTTACTGCATTTCCACTTGCATCCCTTATCAGGCTATCTTTTATATGCACGGTAAAATTTTCTGTGCTGATTTTTCCTTTTGCTGTTCTTATATTTTCCAGCATCAATCTTCTGCATTCGGTTCTTACCGTTGTTGCAGATATTCCATTTTCATCTCCCAATAAAAGTTTTACATCATAATTACCATCTGGCAGTTTTACAGAAAAATAAAAAGGTTTATTACTGGTAATGAAATCTCCGGTTAATGGATTGCCGCCGCGGTCAATGGATTCTACTATAGAGTTTTGGTCAAAACCATAACCGGTTTGATAACTGAATTTTGATTCGGGAGTAATCTGAATATAGCCGGGTGCAGTTTTGCCTGAACCAAAATCAAATTTGAAAGATGTCTGCTGCGCCTGCGTACTGATAGCAAATAGGATAATTATTAAAAAATAAAATTTGTGTTTCATTCAATAGTATTTAATTCGTAACGCTGTCCTGCAACTGTATTGAAACTTGTTGTAAAACTGCGGATATTGTTTATAGTTGATATATTCCCTTTCAGTACAATTCCTTTAGCAGTTATTGTATTGCCTGTTCTTATTTTACACTCACCGCCTTTTTTAGAAAGTATAATTGCTTTGGTGAGTTTTCCATTCTTCCACCACATTTCAATTTCAAAATTTCCTCTTGCTACCAATCCTTTCACATGACCGTATTTCCATGCATCAGGTAATGCAGGCAATAATTGTATTTCCGTGAGATGACTTTGTACCAGCATTTCAGCAACACCGGCAGTAGCACCAAAATTTCCATCAATCTGGAAAGGAGGATGCGCATCAAACAAATTAGGATAAACTCCACCGCCGCCTGTATAAATTTCTGTGCTATATTCTTTTGTTAAACGCAATAAATTTTTATATAAAGTATAAGCATGATTGCCATCCAGCAATCTTGCCCAGAAATTTATTTTCCATGCAATACTCCAGCCGGTGCCATCATCGCCTCTTATCTCAAGTGTTTTAATAACCGCATCTGAATATTTTTTATCAATTAAAGGAGAAATCTGTCTGCCAGGATGCAAAGCAAATGCATGTGACACATGCCGGTGATGCGGTTCATCATCTTCCCAGTCATCGTACCACTCAACCAAGTTTCCTTTCTTTCCAATCTTTAATGGATTCAGTTTACTTCTTTTTTCTTTTAATAAATTGGCAAACTCTTTGTCAATATTTAAAATGGCTGATGCTTCAATAATATGGGTAAATAAATCCCAGATGATTTCCATATCCATTGCAGAAGCAATCGTAACTGTTCCTTTAAATCCATTGGGATGCAGGTAAACATTTTCGGGAGATGTTGATGGTACGGTAACCAACACTCCATCTTTTTCTACTAACCAATCCAAACAAAATTCAGCAGCCGATTTCATTAATGGATAAGCAATATCTTTTAAATATTTTTTATCTGCACTAAACCGATAATGCTCATACAAATGCTGGCTCAGCCAGGGACTGCCCAAACTCCAGTTGGCCCATTTGGGGTCGCCACCTCCTTCACCAACAGGATTTGTTTGTGCCCATATATCTGAGTTATGATGCACGGCCCAGCCATTCATATTATAATAGTTCTTTGCTGTAGCTGTTCCGTTTTTTGCCAAACGTTTTATATGTTCAATCAATGGCAGGTTCATTTCATCCAAATTGGTTTGCTGCGCCAGCCAGTAATTCATTTGTAAATTAATATTGGTAGTATAGTTACTTCGCCATGACGGACGAATAAGATTATTCCAGATGCCCTGTAGATTAGCTGGCGGGCCACCGGGTCGTGAAGAAGAAATCAGTAAGTAGCGGCCAAACTGAATGAATAATTCTTCCAGTGCAAAATCAGGATTGCCTTTAGCATAAGCCGACAATCTTTCATTGATTGGAAAATTGGGAGCAGCAGAATTATTTAATGAAAGAGATAAGCGATTAAAATATTTCTGGTAATCTTTTATATGTGCTGCTAGTAATTGCTGATAGTTTTTCTTTACAGCATTCTGTAAATATTGAGTTGCTATTTTTTCTTCATCCTTTCCTTCACTGATTGGGCATTTATCATACCCATTAAAACTGGTAGCAGCAGAAACAAACAACAGCACCTCTGTTGCGTCTGAAATAATTAGTGAAGAATCAGTGTTACTTATTTTTCCATCCTGCGTTACCGCTTTTACACGAAATTGAAAACGCATACCATCGCAACCAGCGCTGTCTTCATAAATCAATGGTTTGGGGTTTCTTCTTTCATCATTGGTTATTCTTGCCTTTCCTTTTAACACCAGCTCTTTATTAGCTGTAACCAGTTTCTGGTACAGCAATTCATGAAATACATCAATAGAAAAATTTAACTGCTTTGCTTTGTTTGCTTTTAATTTTATTATCAATACCTGGTCGGTTGCTGATGAAAATATTTCTTTGGAATAATCTACTCCCCCAGCAGTAAATTTTGCAGATGCAACAGCAGTTCCAATATTTAAGTCACGGTAAACATTAGTTGCTTCTCCAATATATTTTTGTTTTATTACAATGTCCCCCAGCGGTTGGTACATTTCTGTATTGGGTCCCTGCATTTTTCTCAGCAACCGAACTGCTTTATTAATACTATCACGGAATAATTCATCTCTTACCGGTTGTAAATATTTCGGCGCATCGGGATTAGGATTTAAATCAACAGGACCACCCGTCCAGAGTGTTTGTTCATTCAACTGGATTAATTCAGCATCGGGCTTCCCGAAAATCATTGCACCGATTCTTCCGTTTCCAATGGGCAATGCTTCATTCCAGTCTTTGGCGGGTTTGTCATACCAAAGTATAAGGTTATTTTTTTGTGCACCGGCATTTATAAAACCAAATAATAAAAGAATTACTACAAAAATATTTTTCATTTTATTTTATCTCATAAGGTATTTTGAAAACATAAACTGAATAAGGAAGCAGTTGATGATTAAATTTATTTGTCTTAGCTGGAAATGTTTTTTCTACCGGGGCTAACTTATCAAGTTCGTCTAATTTATTATAGCTGTACAAATCATTTCCAGATAGCTGAAGAAGTATAGAATTTTTCTTCGCCAGCTTAATGCCAGTAAGATTTAATTCGACTGTTTGTGTCGCAGAAGAACTGTTCACCAGTTTTATAATAAGTTCATTTGTTTTTTTATCAATAACAGAACTTGCATACAAACTATCCTTTCCCGTTACTGCATTTCCATCCTGTAAAATTTTCACCACATCCGTTCCTTTATTAGTAGAAAATAATTTTTGCACATAATAATTAGGAGTAGCAACAGTTCTTAAATTATCAAACCAGATTAAATCGGGCCGCCACTGCCATGCATCTACATGTGCAAACAACGGTGCATAGGAACACATCTGCACTATATCGGCGTTTCTTTCTAACCCTGTCATAAAAGCTGCCTCTGCCAAGGCGGACTCCCAGTTGTTACGGCTTTCTGCTTCCGCATTTTCTTTGGAGTGTGCAGCATATTCTCCTGCAAATATTTTTGGCCCTGTTCGTTCATAAGTATCATAACGGCCGGCATTATTAAAAAACCAGGCGGGTGGTTTATAATAATGCTCATCAATCAATGCTGCTTTTGTATGTTTTAATTCTTTCCACGCATAATTAAATAATTCTCCATCGGGGCTTGGTCCACTACCCGATACTATTTTTATTTCTGGATACTTAGAAAGAATTGCTTTCTCAAAAATTTTATAGCGTTCAACATACTGCGATTCCCATTGTTCATTGCCCACACCCAAAAATTTTAAATTGAATGGCGCAGGATGCCCCATATCATTTCTTAATTTTCCCCAGGTAGTTTTAATATCTCCATTTGCAAATTCAATTAAATCCAACGCATCATCAATATAAGGTTGCAGTTCATCCATCGCTACTACTTCGCCACTGTTGAACTGGCAGGCCATTCCACAATTTAAAATAGGTAATGGCTCAGCACCTAAATCATCAGCCAATAAAAAATATTCATAAAAACCCAAACCAAAGCTTTGAAAATAATCCGGGGCTGGGCGATGACGGAACTCTACATTCCACCTGTTCATAATTAATGTACGGTCATCCACATCGCCAACAGTTGTTTTCCATTGATAACGGTTACTCAAATCTTTTCCTTCTACAATGCATCCACCGGGAAAGCGGATAAAGCCTGGTTTTAAATCAGCAATCTTTTGTACTAAATCATTTCTCAATCCACCGGGCCTGTTTTTCCATGTATCATGCGGAAATAAAGAAACCATATCGATATCTATTACTCCTTCTCCTTCAAAAATCAAATTCAGTTTTCCCTTTTGTGCCGTATCGGTTGTTGTAATACTTGCTGAATACTTTTTCCAATCACTGCTAAAATTTTCTACCTCAGAACTTGCAATAACTTTACTTGCATGATTTAATAGCTGAACTTTTATTTTAATACTCGTTGGCTTTTCTGCTCTGGCCATAATAGAAAAATCATATTGCTTTTCCTTATGCACACCAATTCCCCTGAAGCCTTCATTGCTCAGGGAATAATTTCCTTCCGGATTGTTGATAGTTATTCTTGCAAATCTTGCATTGGTTGAATTATCAGATTTATTTATAATCAGCGTACTGCCCTTTTGATAATTTGTTCTGCTTTCTTTCCATGCCATCATTGGCGCTGGAAATTCAAAGGAACGATTCTTTACAAGTTCAGCATAGAGCCCGCCATCTGCTCCAAAGTTGATGTCTTCAAAAAAAACACCCCACATTGTTGGTGCAACTGATGCAACTGGCTTATCAGCAAAGACGGTGAGTTTTCTTTGTGAGAAAGAATTTGTAAAGCAGAACAGAAAAACTATTAATATGATTTTTGATTTCATTAGAAGCATTTATTTTTATTTTAAGACCTCACCCCCAACCCCCTCTCTCCCGCAATTCTGCGGGACTTTCAGCCCGGAGAGGGGGCTTACGAGTCTTAAAATTTTACATTCCCCTTTAGGGGTTAGGGGTTTTCTTCTTTTCTTTCAGTTGCAGTGAGCTATCATTTATCTCAAATGAAAAATTATTGAGCAGTTCAATAATTTCTGCACCGGCTAATATTGCAGGGCCATAACCATGCGCTGCAAAAACATTTACCGGGCGATGATAATAAAATGCAGGATCAAATGCCATCCCTGTTCCTACGCAGGTTCCTTCCACCTGTCCCTTATCATTTACTTTAGTGCTTACTGCATTCCATGCAAGTATGCTCATCGGTGCATAAGTCATTGCATCAATCCATCCTTTGTTGCAGGCATGCGCAATGCAATATGCATAGATAGCCGTGGCTGATGTTTCCAGATATGAATCTTCTTTATCCAGTAACTGGTGCCAGAAACCTGAACCACTTTGATAAGGCGCTAATCCTTTTACAAGATCTTTAAATTGCTGCAACACTGCATTTCTTCCCGGATGATCTTCCGGCAATACATCTAGCAATTCACTCATAGCCATTAAAGCCCATCCGTTAGCCCTTGCCCATCGAAATTCAGGATGTATTTCCATACTTTCAACCCAGCCATGCATATACAATCCTTTTTGTTTATTAAACATCCGCTTACTGTACATCAGTACCTGTTTTACCGCATCATCAAAATATTTTTTATCGCCAGTCAGTTTTCCCATCTGAGCCACCGCAGGTATATACATGTACAAATCATCCAGCCATAAAGTATTTTTTTGAGGACGGTTTCTTCCGATAGTACCGTCTTTAAAGCGGTATTCTTTTGTAAAAACATAATTGATATAATTATTAATCATTGGCCGCAGATTATTTGTTAAGCCGCTTCGTTGTGCTTTTATCATTGCTGCACAAACTGCACCTGCATCATCCAATGCATGAGGATCTATTGGCTGATTAAACAATCTTTTCCTTTGTATATACTCAATTGGAAATTTTGCTTTGACTGCCGCCACCCATTTATTTAAAAACTCAAACCTTGTTTTTACATGTTCAGCATATTTTTTATCCCCGGTGGTTTCTGCAGCCCGTTGCATAGCTGAGTAAGTAACACCCCACTCATAACTGGTTAACCGGAAATCGCCGGCTTTGACAACCGAGTTTGTATCTAATTTATTTGTATCATTAATGTCTTCGCCGGTTTGTTTATTTATCATTTGTGCCGGAGTCACGGCATCCAGATAATTAAATATTTTATCAAGCACCGCTTTTACATTTTCTTTTGACGGAGCTTCATAAGGTACAGGGTAATTCACCTTCATGGCATGAAGCGGAGTAATGACATCATTTGTTTTTTGTGCAAGAGTAATTGCAGAAACAAAAAAACTGATTACAACAAGCTGTATTATTTTTTTCATACGTAATTGAAATAAGTTTTTTAAAAAAAGAAAAAGACCCCGGTAAATCCGGGGCACTTTTTATTAACTGCTGCTTATGTCGAAAAATTTAATTCACTAAATTATCTATTGCCATTTAAAAGGCAGAAACCAATTGCCAGATAAAAGTTTAGCTCTTGCCTGCGCTGCTGCCCCTGCAGATAGTCCGGACTTTATTAATTTACCATACACTTTGTCTGCAAGGAAAGAAGGATTGTTTCGCCTGATGGCAACCCGTAAAAGATCTGACCAGCGCTGTCCTTCATAAGCCAACTCCAATGCATTCTCTTCTATAATCATTGCTTCCACATTATTTACACTGTCAGTTGCAGGTAAAGTTTTTGCTTTCAATGAGGCCCTGCCTCTTATACCCTGATTACGATACCAGCTTGCCCGGTATGCAGGTGCATCACCAAGTCTTGCATCAAAGTCATACGGGTATGGTAAAAATGTTTGATGAATATTGGTAACATCTCTTGCCTGCGTAGCGCCGGGTATTGGATCGTAAGTATCTTTTATGCCCCTGTTTGCAAATGCATAAGCCAACTTGTGTTTGCCCGCCCTGTTCGCTGCTTCGGCATAATGCAGATGCAAAGTGGCGGCTCTTGCTAAAAACCATTTGCCCTGTTTGCTGAGTGCATTGATGGGCAAATTATTTGTACCAAGATAATTGTATAAATATTTCATGATGACTGGTTGGCCATTAATCATACGGTAAGAGAAATTGGCCCGTGAATCAAATGGAAAGTTATCACGATACACAGCGCCGGCAGTAGCAGTGCCAGCTGTGAATGTATAAATCTGTGTCTGGCTGTTCCAGTAATCCATTGCCTGCTGCGATGGCCTCACTAAATAACTGCCGCCACTGTTTGAAAATAAATCAATGAAAGGATTTTGCGGTTCATAATTTTTGTCAAATGGCAATGTCCAAATCCATTCCCAGTTGTATTCATTATCAGATATTGGCCGCTCAAACAAATGACGCCAGCCGGGTGTGTAAACCAACGAAGAAAAATCAAGCACACGGGTATAACCAATGCCGGAATTGCTGAAACTTGAAACTTTGTACTGGTTGTACCAGGTTTCTCCCTGACCGCTTGCGCCGCCAATATC
>JANOJO010000122.1:0-3508 GCA_031418795.1 Bacteroidota bacterium
GGCCTGGCAAATGACTCCATCCGCTGAATAATTTTTTCCATGTTATCATTCCCGGGATTGATGGCCCATACCGTATCATTCATTTCAGCAACCATATCGCTGGAAGCCATGCTTATTTTTTCCAGTACATCATTCAATTCCTGTTTATTGTTTTCATCACTTTTTAGCTGCGCCACCTTGCTGTAAACAGATATGCTGCTGAGTGTAGAGCCCATATCATCGTGCAGACCGCGGCTAATGTGCAGACGGTCATTCAACTTAACCTGTTCCATCTCCATTTTTTTGCGGCGGCGATAGCGGTAAAATCCATAACCGCTTAACAATATTACAACGGCAAAGCCGCCATAAGCAAATTTCTTTCGCTGACTTTCTTTTTCTGCCAATGCAGTATTTAATTTATTTTCAGTTGACAGTACATGTATTTCCTGTTCTTTTTTTTCAAACTCGTATTGCACTTTATAAATGGAAAGTTTGTGTGAACTTTCCCTGTTAAACATGCTGTCGCGGTACAGAGCATATAATTTATAATACTCAAAGGCTTTCCAGGCATTACCTTCTGCACTGTCGATCTGCGAAAGATATAAATAACAGGATGTCAGATTTAGTTTCTCCCCAAATTTGCCGGATATTTTCAATCCGTCAAGAAGATATTTCTTAGCAATGGAAAGTTGCCCCAGTTTGAAATGAATTCTTCCGATGAATATTTTTTGTTCTGCAGCACCCGCCGGATCTTTAATTTCTTCAAACTTCTTTAAGGAAATTGTATAGTTGTTTAAAGCTTCCTTATACTTGTTTATGGCAAATGTTTTTCCACCTGCTGCATTTGCTGAGTCAGCCTGTTTTTCATAAACACTTCCGATGTTGGAATAACCCCAGGGTACACCCCAGGCCGGTGCACCCGGCACTTCGTAAATCTTTAATGATTGATAAAACTTCTGATGGGCTTCGGTGCAGTTGCCCTGGTCTAATAAAACTTCACCAATCATATTATTGTTTTGAGCGAAATCAAATTTATTTCCAAGTTCAAGGTAAATGGCTGTTGCTGCCCGAAAATTTTTCATTGCGTTTTCATAGTCGCCAAAACCATAGTATAGCGCCCCGATAAAATGAAGAGATTGTGCCATGACCTTTTTATCACCCAACTCTTCAGAAACCTGCAGGGCCTTATAAGAGTATTCAATCGCTTTGCTGTAATTACCCAGGCGGGCATAGGATATGGCCAGGTCGTTGCTGCAGGAGCCTATCAATGTTTTGTAACCTATAGCCTGCCAGGTTTCCAAAGCATTGGTGCAATTTTTTATTGATCCAGGATAGTTTCCCATATCAAAAAGAATATTTGCCCGCAAATACATACATCTACCAGTATTTTTTTTATCTCCGGACTTTTCCAGTATCCGTTCAGCATTGGAAATATCATTTAATGCCTGCTCATAGTTTCTTTTTGCATATTCACAAATACTGATGACATAATAGGAAATACCAATCCCCCATTTGTAATTTTCTTTCTGAGAAATTGCCAGGGCCTCCGATGCATATTTCATTATGTCTTCTCTTACGTTGTTCCTGTTCAGTAAAATGCAGAGTTCATACAGTGTATTTACCTTATTGGTATCAGGTTTTGCACTTTTAAGTACTAAAATCAGGCTGTCAATTTTTTTATCAACGGGTAAGGCATCAGGATTGCCGGGCTGCTGTGCCGCCATAATAAATACAAATAGCAAAGTGGATATAGTGAGTAAAAAGACTTTCAATGAAAACAGATTTAACTGTAATATAAAAAAAATCGGAGAGTTCTGCCCCTAAACCTGCCTGTCCGGTAGGCAGGTCCCCTAAAGAGGATTCAGGAGGTAACACTTTAAAAAAAAATAAAAAACCTTCCGCATCACTGGCAATGACTGACATTTCAGAAAAATCAATTAATTTGTTGAAGATTTAATTGCATGGGAAGGTCAGAAAAATTAATACTCAAAATACTATCTGGCAATTCAGATAACAATATTGAATTCAAAGAGCTCGTTAAATTATTGTATAATTTTAATTTCGAAAGTCGCATAAAAGGCAGCCATCATATTTTCTGGAAAGAAAGAGTTGAAGAAATTATCAATCTTCAACCCAATGGAAGCAAAGCCAAAGCTTACCAGGTAAAACAGGTAAGGAATATTTTTTTGAAATATAAACTCATTAAAGATGAATTCTAAATATGAGATAATCATTTTCTGGAGCAAGGAAGATAATTTCTTTATTGCCGAAGTGCCGGAACTGTCCGGTTGCATGGCTGATGGCAATAGCTATGCCGAAGCCCTGAAAAATGCTGAGACTGTTATCGGAGAATGGTTAGAAACTGCAAAATCTTTAAACAGACCCATACCTGAACCTAAAGGAAAATTAGTGTATGCCTGAAAATTAATTTAGCGACCACGAAGCAAGCAAAAATAAATCCCATCCCCACAGTATTGTGGGGACGGGATTTATGAAATTTTGAATAATTGAAATTATTTACAGAAGCTAATTTGAAAACTGCAGGTTTAGTATAAACTTACCTGTCACAACAGCCCGCAGCCCCTTTGCAAATCAAGTTGCAATTACATGTACAACAAGCAAGTGCTTTTGTAGCACACCAGCCACATCTTGCAATAACACAAGCCGTATAACCAGACCATGTATTATAAATACATGAAGTAAGAGCAGACCTGCATTCCGCCCCACATACGCTATTAATTCTGTTTGTAAAACAAGACCACCAACTGTTTGCTTTTTCAACATTTCCATTTTTATCAGTTTTGGTTTCTGATACTTTTGTAAAATCTCCATCCTGCGCTACTAAACTAAACGAATATGATTCGGAATTTTCCCCGGAAGTCATTTTTACCAAACCCACTGTTCCGGCATCTTTACTTCCCTGTTTTTTATAGTCCTGCATGACGAGTTCAAGAGTTGATGTAGTACCATCCGTTTGCTGAAGTGTTTCTGAAAAGCCGTAATAATTGTTTGCCCCGGTTTCCTCCTTGAATCCTTTTTTAGTGAAATCGGCCGCCAGGTTTTTGACGCCGGCATTTTGCGACTTAAGTTTAGCGAGTTTTGCTGAAACCTCAGAGGATTGGAAATTTTTCTTACCCTGGCTTTTTACTCCGGGATTATCATCCTGGGCAAAAAGGCAAGTAGCAATGGCAACAGAAAAGATAGTTGCAATAAGTTTCGATTTCATGTTATTTATTTTTAATTGTTAAAAAGACCTAACCGCACGAACATGGTTCGGGGCGCCCTTGTTACTGATGTCGAACTGGTCATACGCACCAGTGCTACCGGATTCCGTAGAAGACCAATAGCCGAAATTAGTAAAACCGCCAACGGCTACCCGATTTTCCCACAATTTATTCAACTCGTCTTTACTTGGTAAATACCAGTCGCTATAACCACCCAAATCCAGGTCTCCGCATATCCTTGCTGCAATACCTAATTCTGCACATTCAGCCAAGATGTCGATCGTGTTTTGATTTCCCGTTCCCAG
>JANOJO010000123.1:0-4087 GCA_031418795.1 Bacteroidota bacterium
TACACCGGCATCAATAATGTCAATCATACCGGAATCAATTTTCTTGAACCCATACTACCCCAGCCTGTTGCTGAAATTTATATCAAAACCACCGTCTCAAAAAATTCCAGGCATTATCCCTGAAGATATTTTGTATCACTAGATCAGCGGTGACCTTATTAAAAGAATTTTTCATTCTTTCAGGATGATTGGTAAAATAATTATGTGCATGTCTTTCCAAGTAGCTGGCCAGGTCATCAAATTGTTCTGCTGACCAGAAAGCATTCAGCGGATCTACCAGTCCGTCGTAGTCAGATCCGATAGCCATATTACCCCAGGCATATCTGCCGTGATCATCCAATAACTCAGCCATATACTGAATCTGCCGCCATACAAGTTCGCTGCGGTAATGCATGATCTTATTACGCCACAAAGAATGTTTCACCCTGTCGATCGTTTCATCACTGGCCAGGCGACGTTCATCAAGCTGTATCCCGATAATACCTTTGCTTAACTCCATCTCCAGTATTTCATCATCAAAGAAATTAATCAGGTTATGGTCCTTGAATTTTCCATCGCCTCCCATCACATTCTCTAATGGGTTGATAAAAGTATTGCCTAATTCAGGATAGTTGGAAACTGTTGCTCCAAGTGTGGGTAATCCATTACATACGCCATGGCTGATGATGATCGGTATTTCATTATTGTATTTTGTTCGCCTCATTTCATAAAATTCTCTCCGGGCTACAGCACTCATATGTTTTATATCGATCAGTATCCGGCGACCATTGCTTTTATCTAATAAAATATCGAGTACATCCACTCCCAATTGCCTGAAGGGAGAGTTGATCCCTTCTTCCTGGTTGGTTAATTTTCCAATCTGTTTACGCAGGCTTCTTGCATGACCGCAGAGTTCATTGTAAAAATGATGGCTGAACGTAACAAACCAGGGTGCATTCTGCATCGCTTTTAATTCCCTTGCATTTCGTTTTACTTCTTCGGGATCACAATCCTGTTCAAGTCCGCAATTAAGGATATGCAATCCTTCTGAAGCAGGAATAACTGAGATGACAATTGGAGATTGTTTTTGATTTCCTGCATTATCTCTTTCGTTTTGCTCAATATTCAACTGCAGATCAGCAAAATTTTTTGGAAGCCGGTAAGTGTACCAGTGCCCGTCTATTTTTACCGGATTATTTTCCTGTTCTTCCATAAACCGCATTTCATTTTTAAAATCATTCCAGTAGTTGGTCATGGCTTCAATAGCATTGATACGTGGTATGCCAAACTCTGAAACAAAGTCATCGACCAGATCTGTAATAGCGCCGGTTCCAAGTTTATTTTTAAAGAAAAATTTTTCCGTAGCGCCCAATCCCACTACCATCACTAATAAACGTCCATATAATGCCGCCGTCAAATTGTTTTGCCTGAATTTGGTTATACCTAAAAAATAGTTAGCCAGTTTATCTGTTACACTTGGGGGATCATAATACCACAGGCTGGAACGCTGACTGGCTGAACCACTTTGCGGATGCGGCGGCTGGCCATCCTCCGCATGTGCTCTTGCAAAAGCTTTGTAATTGGGATGACAGTGAAGATCGATGGAGAAGTTAAGTGTTGGCATAAATAAAAGTTTAATATTCAGAATATATTGAAGAAATATTCAGTGTTATTTTACTTTTTAACTGCATAGCCCGATTTTTTCCCATTCAATACATTAATTACATCATCCACCACTTCAGTAGAAGTATAATAATACCAATGGTTGAGTTTGTCAGACTCAAGGCCGGAGCCGGGATCATCTTTTGTTTTCGTTACTTCGGCATCAATAATATCTATTAATCCAGCATCAATTTTCTTTCGGCTATACTGGTGGAGGATTATGTACTGCAGCTCCTAAAAACAAAATAACATTACACTCATGAATTTTTTTTGCAATAGCTCTCAAATGCTATTTATTATCCTCAATGAGATTGTTTTCATTATATAAATCTAATACTCATCAACTATAAACTTTAATGTTTTCAACCTGATATATTATTGTCTTTAAAATCAAGAACAAAAAAGCATGTTTACCGGGCATTATCAAAAGGGAGATAGATTTACAACACTATCACCAACAGAAAACCATAAATTGGCAGCTTTACCTTTTAAGGATGTTAAATTTTCATTGGAAATATTGGTTGCCTCAGCAGGAGAAGTAAAGTATCTCATAACAATATTTTGAACCCTGCTATCCTGCAGAAATAATCCATGAAAATCAATTCCAGTACTTAATTCTTTAAATATGTTTTCTTTTTTAATCCCGATAGTTCGAATACTGTCTTTATAAATTGTAGAACTTATTTCAGGAACAGTTCCATCGCCACTCTCAAGGCCATTTTTAATTTGATCAAGTAATAAAAGGTTTTTTATTTTCCTATCTTTCTGTGACACAAAAACCCGTGTTAGTGTTTCATCTTCCTGCCCTACTACTATTACCATCCTTTTTCGTAATTCGGGTGGAAGTTTACTAAAATCAGCTAAATTCTTTGTTCTGAAACGGGATAATTCATCCAACCTAAAATCAAACAAAGGTTCAATATCATCATAAATATTACTTTGCCAATCTTGTTTTTTAAAAAGGTCTAAAGCTGCTTTAGTATCAAAATAGGTCAACGCATTGGGGTATGCAGGAAGTAACTCATAAATAGAAGGGTAAGTACGTACTACTTTTCTAATGTCGTCATTGCGTCCAAAAATTTTATTCAGAAAGCTTTTAAATCCACCATCACCTTTTACCATGTGAATAAGTGCATAGGGTGATCCTAAGAAAGGAGGCGCACATAATATAACTTTATCAATTTCATCATATACTTTTAATTGCTGCAAATAACAGCCAAATACCAAAGCTCCCATGCTATGCGTTAAGAAACGAAAACCTTCTATATTTTGATCTTTGAGTTTTTCCTTTAAATACTCAACAAAAACTTTAAGCCTTCTTCCATTTTCTACATTGGATAACCGCCAATCATATCCAAACAAATATACAGGAGCTGCAAACTGTTTCTTTTCGTTTATCCGGTTTCTCAGGTTTATAATTGCCCGTTCATAAGGAAGCCTGGCAATACTTTCCCTTTCAATAATGCTTTCAGTCTTTAGGTCGTACAATGGATTTATCTGGAGCCTCTCTTCCAGGTAAGGCCCCATCAATTTTGTTTTTACAGCGGTTCCTAATGTATCAAAAGCATTCCATACAATGTCAAATCCAAAGGTGTTTGCATTAACTAAATTGGTAGCTTCAATTCCCGGAATAAATATTATAGGTTTCATATTAGTTATTGTGTTGGTGTTAACTTATCAATTTCTTAGTTGAAAATGCTGTCATTAAATCCAGGTATCGAAAAAAAAACTGAACCTGAAATGAGGCATGTTCGCGGCCATCTTCGCAGATAGATTCGGAGCCTGCTTTCTTGATTATTTCGCGGTTGGTGATGAAGATGTTCATGGTAGTAATGGTTTAATGTTGCAAATAAATCCACCTTTAACATGTTCAAATTATTTATTTTTTTTGGGTCTGTGTTTTTCGATTTCCTCCGCCGTTGGTCTCCAAAATTCATACCCATGTTTTATAGCTAACAGTTCCCCATTTATATTCAGCGGGTCAGCCCTGTTCCAGGGTTGTACTACTGCATGAGTTGTCAGAAATTGCAAAGATGGGATCGTTGTTTTCAGGTGTGCTAATAATTCATCCAATGCAATAAGCTGCTTGTCAGGATATGGTTCAGGGTCTTTTTTTCTTTGAATATTGGCTAATGAAATGCCTATAGAGGATTTACTAATACCCCGGCCACCTGGTGCTGGAATAGTAGAACCTACATGAAAGGCCTGGCCAATATTTGGCACACATTGATGGATGATGGGCTCCGTATTTTCGGCATTAGCGGTTTTGGAAGAATCTTTTGCATCACGGGTAATAATATAATGATAGCTTAAGCCTATTCCCCTTAAATGGTCAATGCTGCTTCTTGCACTTGCACCCGCTGTTGCATGAAGTACAATTAACACCGGTAAATTGTCTCTTTGACGAAAAGGGAGCGGGGGTTGAAGTTGTTGGATATTCATGGTT
>JANOJO010000124.1:0-3159 GCA_031418795.1 Bacteroidota bacterium
CGACCTTCATAAGGCCCGGTAATTTTATCAGCACGATTAATAACCACAGTACGCATACCGCCTCTTGGCCATGTAATATTGAAGAGATAATATTTACCATTTATTTTATAAAGTTGTGAACCTTCTCCTAAACTACTGTTATCAACGCTTTCAGTTGGAAGAGTAGAATTTTCTATTACCACCTGGTTCACTCCTCCAGCTTTAATGCCTGACAGATCATCATTCAATTCAACCAGAGTTAATTTTCTGTTGCCATAAAGCATATAAGTTTTTCCATCGTCATCAAAGAAAAGTGAATGGTCGTGAAGGCTTGGGCTGAAAGAGGTAGCTTTCCATTTCCCCTCATCAATATTTTTTGTTGTGTAAAAATGTGTTTTGCCTGTGGTTTGTGCAAAAGTGGTTACATAAAAAGTGTTGTTGTGATAACGGATTGAACTTGCCCATGAACCTTTTCCGTAAGTGCTTTTTCCATTAATAAGATTTAACTCGTCAATGTTTGCCAATGTATCATAACAATAACTGATCAGTTGCCAGTTCACAAGGTCTTTTGATTTCATGATGGGCACACCCGGACTCATGTGCATAGTTGTGCTGCTCATATAATAAGTATCACCTACACGGATCATTGACATATCCGGAACATCAGCAAATATGATGGGATTATGCGCCTGCTTTACCTGTGCAGTTAAGCTCAGATATGCAATCAATGCAAAGCATAGAATAATTTGTTTTTTCATGTTTAGTTTATTGTCTTTCCAGGTACAGACAATACATTATTTAAAGCAGGCTTAGCTTGGCGCTGCCTGTCCCACAATAAAGGATAGTTAGTCCTGTTGGGTATTGGATAATCATTCTTCCAACTCATACCATCATGCACACCCCACAGGGTTACCCGGTCAATCTTATCTTTTCGCATATAAAAAATTTTAAACAGTTCTTCATACCTCTTCGCCAATACAGTTTGCATACTGTCGGGCAATCCATTCGGATAGGGATCCAAAAATGTTATAAATTCTTCCAGTTGAAATTGTTTATCAGACATGCCCTGACCAATGATTTGTCCTTCCCTGGTTAAAGGAAGCACATCAACATCCATTTCAGTGATCATCACTTTTACCCCGCTTGCTGCGTAGGCATCAATAGCATCTTCAATGTATCTGGTCTTTGGATAATTCAAACCCCAATGTCCCTGCATCCCGACACCATCAATACGTATTCCCTCTTTCTGCAGCATTTTTACCAGGCGAACAATTCCATCTCTTTTTGCAGGACGCCATGCATTAAAATCATTATAATAAAGTTCTGTATTGGGTGCATATTGCGCAGCAAACTTGAATGCATACTTAACCATTGTATCGCCATTGCCAAAAGCATTTACCCATGTAGTTGGGCGATAGCTGCCATCGTTATCTATCACTTCATTCACGACATCCCATGCATGAACACGGCCTGCATACCTGCCTGCGATTGCCTGGATGTGGCTCCTTAACCGTTCGATTTGCTCTTCTTTTGTATTGGGTTTCCCGGCGGCGTTAGTAAAAAACCATGGAGGGCATTGATTATGCCAAACTAGTGTGTGTCCGATAATGAACATTTTATTTTTTTCACCAAAGGAGACGAATTCATCTGCCGGGCCAAAATTGTAAATGCCAGGTTCAGGATTAATCAATGCAGCCTTCATTACATTTTCAACCGTAATGGAATTAAAATGCTTCAGCACTAAATCTTGTGAAGCTTTATCTCTTCCTGATGTTATTGCTGGTGAAACTGCGGCACCTATAAGAAAAGCATTTTTATAAACATCCTTTAGTAACCGGTCATCTGCCGGCGACCTGCTTATATTTTTCGATCCGGTGCTGCTAAAAAGCAGAAAAGGAAAGGCAATCAGAAAGGGTTTCATATTGTTATTTTGTTTTAATCTGAATTACAATTACTGATGATGCAGGTTTTGTATAATAAAAGTATACGTTTTTCCGGCCTGCGTTGCTATATCATAAAGTAATGTTTCCATCAGTTGCGGAGATGTAATACTTGCTTTTGGCGATACAACTGGCGCTGCTGTTTCTTCTGTTTGATAAAAAGGATTTGCATTTTTACCATTTGCTGACTTTAAAGAACCACTACCACTTAATTTCATTGCATTAGGAACCCGCAAACGAAGATTGCCACCTATCGTAGATTTGATAACTACTTTCTCCAGCTTTGCATCTTTCCATTCCATACTTACAATTTCAAAACCACCTCTTGCCCGCAAACCAGTAATACTTCCTGTCTGCCACAGATCAGGAAGAGCCGGCAATAAATGAATACAGCCATCGGCACTTTGCATCAGCATTTCTGTGATGCCTGAAGTGCAACCAAAATTTCCATCGATCTGGAAAGGTGGGTGTGCATCAAAAAGATTATTATATGTTCCGCCTCCACCTTCGTTAGTGCCTGCAGGTGTCAATTGATCTTTGATTAATTTATAAGCATGATTGCCATCCAGCAATCTTGCCCACCAATTCACTTTCCATCCCATGCTCCAGCCGGTTGATACATCACCACGATGAAGCAATGTAGTTTTAGCCGCATTGTATAATTCCGGAGTACGGTAAGGTGATATTTGATTGGATGGAAACAAGCCATACAAATGAGAAATATGGCGATGATTATCTTTTGGATCATCAATATCTTCCAGCCATTCCTGCAATTGTCCATGTTGACCAATATGCATTGGTGGTAAACGTTTGCGCATTTGCTTTAACGTATCAATAAATGTTGCATCTTTTTTAAGAATCTCTGCTGCTCTGATTGTTGAACTGAATATTTCGAAAATGATCTGGTTTGTCATGGTAGTGCCGGCATCAAGAGAAGAACCCTGGTGTGCTTTCGGAGCATTCTCAGGAGACATATCCGGATTAATTACCAGCCAATGATATTTGGGATGCTCCACTAAAAAATCAACATAAAAAGTGGAGGCACTTTTAAGTACAGGATAAACAGATGCAAGAAAAGTTTTATCTCCGCTATACAGATAATGTTCCCAAAGATGCTGACTGGTCCATCCGCCTGCTGCACTCCATACTCCCCAAGTGGCGCCATCAACAGCTCCGGTAGTACGCCAGATATCTGTGTTGTGATGTGCCACCCATCCTCTTGCACCATACATATCTCTTG
>JANOJO010000125.1:0-5177 GCA_031418795.1 Bacteroidota bacterium
AAAAACAACTCCTTCTCACATTCCAGCAACCTGTCTTTTACCAATTCGGTATTCTGCATCCACACCACGGTATTTTCCGGTAAAAAACTGAGCAGGGAAATTTTTTCCTGGTCAGTAAACTGGCTCTCAATATTGGGGATGATACTTACCTGCAGCAATCTTCTTTCACTAAGTTGAGTTTCCGGATCTACAATTCTAATAGAGTCCACTTCATTTCCAAAAAGTTCAATGCGGTAAGGCTTGTCATTGCCGAAAGAATAAATATCAAGAATGCCACCCCGGATTGCAAACTGACCCGGCTCATAAACAAAGTCAGTTCTTTCAAAACCATAATCTGAAAGTTTCAACAGCAAGCCATCCGTATCAAGTGTATCGCCATTTTTTATAAAAATAATATTGGAAGAAAGCGCTTCAGGTAACACTACTTTTTCAAACAAAGCTTCGGGGTAAGTGACTATTACCTTTCGCCTCACCACTCCCCTCTCCGCCAGGAGAGGGGTTGGGGGTGAGGCTGCAATTTTTGTCAGCGCTTCAGTACGCAGCATCAGGTGGCTGCTGTTTATCAGGTTGAAATTTTTTCTTTGTTTAAAGGAAGACGGAAAATAAAAAAGGTCTAATGCCCCGGTAATATTTTCAAGTGTGTTATGAAAATAGGCGGCATCTTCCGCATCATTTAATACGATAAGATGATTGAGCTGTGAACAGGAAGCGTGTTGTAAAACTGAAGCAACTACAAACTGTGATGAACTGCCGCGGAGATTTTCAAGTTGAATTTTTTGAGGCTGGGCAAAAGATAGCCTGTCCGCCAGTTGAAAAAGGCGGGGGGAATTTTTGTACACATCCACCAAAGCCAGAACATTCATCGGGCTGCAAAAATAACCCTGCTTCAACTTTTAAACCAAAAAAATTATAATTCGTTTATTTAAGTAAATTGCCATTCATAAAACGATTACCAGATATGAGGACCCGGATAATTTTTTCTGTTGCCCTGATTTTTTTAATTGCATTGTTATTTCAACTGTCAGTAAAAAATAAAGACGTTAAGAATTTATCTTACCAGCAACCATCTTTATTAAATGAAGAAAAACAAACAGCTTATCATTACCTGCGCTGGAAATATGATGCGGATATGATACGAGATCCGGCAACCGGCCAGGTGCCCATGGGTATGCGTGACCAGGAAATAGAATTTGCCAAAACAATTCCAGTTAGCAACAGTTCATCTTCATCAGTTGCAGCAAGAACTGCATTACAAAATAATTATTTGCCCGCAGGGCCAAATAATATTGGTGGCCGCACAAGAGCTTTAGCTTATGATATTAGATTTAATGGAACAACAAACAGGGTTATACTTGCAGGTAGTGTAAGCGGTGGAATTTTTAGAACTTTGGATGCAGGCGCCAACTGGACAAGAGTATCGCCGGCAAATGAAGTTCATAATTTATCGTGCATAGCACAGGATCCCCGCCCCGGAAACGAGGATACATGGTATGCAGGCGGCGGCGAATATCTTGGTAGCTCAACGGATGCTTTAGGTGCAGGTTATCTTGCACACGGACTTTTTAAATCTACTGATAATGGAATTAGCTGGACAAGGCTTGCACTTAATAATATAACAGATCATCTTGGCAATCCAATAGGAGCAGGTGTAGCAGAAAGATTTGATCATCCTTTTGACTATGTACATAAAATAGCCATCAACCCGCTGAATGGAGATGTGTATGTTGCAGCACACAGGCGTGTAGTAAGATCATCTAACGGAGGCACAAGTTTTCAAACAATATTTGGAAACGCTGTTACAGCCTTTGCAGCAAACGGGCAAGGTGATATAGCCATTTCGCAAACCGGCAAAGTATATATTGCTTACACCGGCGCCGGCTCTGATCTTAATATGCGTGGAGTCTGGAGATCAACAACCGGAGATTTGAATTCTTATACAAGATTAGCCGGCGGTTCAATACTTGGCGCAGACTCTGTGGCTAACTGGCGGGGAAATGCCTATACATTTACATTAGTTGGCGGTTCAAATTTTTATGATACAAGAAGAACATTACTTGCACTGGCGCCATCAAATGAAAACATAGTTTATGTTTTATATGAAAACGGGCTTTCTAATGCAAGCCCCAATTTTGATAAAGAAGCAGATCTTTTTAAATTAGATATGACATCAGGAAATGTCTGGACAAATCTTTCAGCCAACCTTCCTGATTTTTCTGGTGGCAATCATGAAGCCACAAATCCATTTACCATACAGGGAGGATACGATCTTTTTATTACTGTAAAACCCAATGATCCAAATTTTGTTATTATAGGTGGTACAAGTTTATACAGATCTACCAATGGATTTTCATCCACTGCCGCCTCATCCTGGATTGGTGGTTATGGAAATACTTTGCCCACACTTACATTTTATATAAACAGTCATCCGGATATTCATAATATTGTTTTTAATCCTAATGCGGCTACACCCAATGAAGCTATTTGTGCAAATGATGGTGGCTTGCAAAGAACAACAAATATAACTGCAGCCGGATCCACGGTGGCATGGAGTAATTTAAATAACTATCAAACCCTTCAATATTATAAAATAACAATTGATCCGGAAACCGGTGCAAATAATTTTGCCGGTGGCGCACAGGATAATGGCACACATTTCAGAGATAAAACAGGCATTGCAGGCTTATCTACGGCTGACAGTAATAATCACCGCCGGCTGATTGGTGGCGATGGAGCATCGGTTGGCATATCAAAAAAAGTTGGCTCTAGCCAGTTTTTATACGGAGCTGTTCAATTGGGAATAATAAGAAGGGGAGTGATTCAATCTTCTTTTTCTACAACAGATATTCGCCCAAATGGATTAACGCCATCTTTTACCGGATCTACTACAGAGTTTGGAGAGTTTGTTACCAACTTCAAATTAAATCCTGATAATACAGAAGATCTTTTTTATGTCAATTTCAACCGGATTTTCAGAACCACTTCCGCATCAACAGTCACCACTACCGGGTGGACTGAATTAACCGGCGTGGGCAATGCAATCAATGTAAGCAATGGAGTAAATATTGCAATCCGTGCTCTTGCATTTAGCCGCGGCAATTATACTGCCAGCCATGCAATGTATATCGGCACTACGGATGGCCGTGTATTCAGATTAGATGATCCAAGAAATACGGCATTGCTTTCGGCTCCGGTAAATATTACCCCGCCAACTTTAGTATCTGATTTAAGCGGATTGAATATTCAGGACATAGCCGTAAACCCCAATAACGATAATGAAATAATGCTGGTTGTTACAAACTATGGCCGCACAGTAGGTGCAACTTTTACAAACGTTGCAAATATTTTATGGACAAACAATGCTAAAAGCGCATCACCTACCTGGTTTATTGCAGAAGGAAATCTTGTCGGAACCACAACTTCCGGTTTTATCTCAGCACGCAGTTGTATGATTGTTGTAAAAAAAGATGCATCCAATAACCCGGTTACAGAATATTATGTGGGTACGGCTGCAGGTTTGTTTGCAGTAGAAAATCTTGGTACAACTCTTCAGGCAAGCGGCTCTCCCAACTGGCAGCGTGAAGCATCGGCAGTACTCAACTTCGCTGTAATATCATCACTTGCTTACCGGCCAGAGGATAATGTAATGGTGATAGGTACACATGGCAACGGCATGTATTATACTTTTACGGGTACGCCTAATTTAGTTACAGGAATAAACAACCCGGTATTAAATGACAAGAATTTTATTGAATTGGTTTATCCCACTATCAGCAACAGCATAGTTCAATACCGTGCAGGAAATAAATTTGAAGTAAAGAAAATATCATTGCAGCTATTTAATATGCAAGGGCAGCAAGTTTTCAGCAAAACAGAAAATTACAGCGATGGCAGTTTTGATTTTGGCAGGTATGCTAAAGGAGCTTATATACTGAGTATTTACAGCGATAATAAAAAATACAGGCATATACAAAAACTAATTCGCTGATAAAAAAAATTTCGTAGTGCTTTGATTTTTTTCTTAACAAAATTTTTTCTGCATTCATGCAGTTTCTGCATCTTACAGGTATGAATAAAAAATTATTACTACTGATTTCTTTTACAATTATTTTATTGTCACCTGCATTTGGCCAGTTAAAAAAAGTTTACGCTTATAAGCAGGCAAGCCTTCCGGGCATACAACCACGGGTAACAACGGAAGAAGGCGGTGGTAATAAACAAAGAGCAGAGCGAAAAGAAACATTTAATTACTGGTTCTATATTAGTTTTTCAAAAAAAGAAAAGATAACTGTAACCGGGCTTTGGATTTCAGGAAAAAGATTCACCGTAAAAAGCGAACCAATTACTGAATTGCCTGTAAAAAAAATAAATTATACAGCAGCTTCTGCCAACGATACAATAACGATGGTTCCGTTTACAAGAAATGCTGTAATGCTTACTTATCCATCAGGTATGGCGAATGATACAACACCAGTGTCAAAATATCTTTTAAACCTGGTAAACCATAATGAATTAGTGATTGTTTATTTTTGGAAAGGGAAAAAATACTATGCGGTGAAAAAAATGATTTCCACACTGGCGCCGGAAGCACATCCATAAATTTATTTGCAGTAACAAAAAAAATTTTTACTTTTGAAAGTTCGATTGCTTGCCATTAGGCTAAAAGGCGGTGCTGTTGCGCCGCTTTTTATTTTTCACAGAATCATATAAATAAAAATTTTTCTCAGTTTATTATTGACGTTTGTTTTGTATTTTGAACAAATTTTTTTTCTATGGCTCTACAACCCTGGCGAACCGGAAAGGTCACTAACATCATTCAGGAAACTTATAATACAAGACGATTCTATATTGAAATTCCAGAATTAGAAAAGTTTGATTTCGTTCCCGGGCAATTCATCACATTTGATTTACCCATTCATGAAAAACCCAATAAAAGAGTAAGAAGTTATTCCATAGCCAGCTGGCCAAACGGAACCAATGTGCTGGAACTGGTGATTGTTTTATTAGAAAGCGGCCTGGGCACAACTTATTTATTTAATAAAGTCGATGTAGGAAGTGAATTGATATTACGAGGCGCACAGGGTGTATTTACATTGGATGAAGAAGATCTGAAAAAGGAAATCATCATGATTTGTACAGGTACGGGCATTGCACCATTCCGCAGCATGGTACATCATATC
>JANOJO010000126.1:0-10339 GCA_031418795.1 Bacteroidota bacterium
GGATTAGCCTTTGTGGAGAACGGAATCAAACAATATGAAGAACGACAAAAGAAGGATACATTAAAATGGTTAGAGAAAAAAGCTAAAGAACTAAACCTTATACTAACTCCCTACTAAAATAAGAGGGGGAGTTCATTAGTACAAAAGCTTAATCAGGGAACAAAAGTTGGTATCATAAATAAAAAAATAAAATCATGGAACGCAACACATTTCTAAAATACACTGTCGCAACAGGTGCATCACTAATGCTAAACCCTTTTAAGCCTTTTGCATTTACTGGCGATAAAAAAATAAGAATAGCTCAGGTGGGTATTGGTCATCGAGGTTCTGGTTTTTGGGGCAAAAATTTAGTTCAGGAATTTAAAGATGTATTGGAGTTTGTTGGGTTGCATGATATCAATCCTGGCAGAGCTGCTTATGGCAAAAAAACTTATGGTGGCGATATTCCGGTATTTGCAACCTTTGAGGAAATGGTTACAAATACAAAACCCGATTATGTAATTGTAACTACGGTGGATTCCACCCATGATGAATTTATTGTAAAGGCATTGAATATGGGTGTGAATGTAATTACTGAAAAACCGATGACAACAGACGAAGTAAAATGCAAAAAAATATTGGATGCAGAAAAGAAAAGCGGTAAAAAAGTTCTGGTTGCATTTAATTACCGGCATAGCGTTCACAACATTCAATTAAAAGAATTACTGGCGGCAGACAGGGTTGGTAAAATAACTTCCGTTGATTTTCATTGGTATTTGAATGTGCATCATGGCGCTGATTATTTCCGCCGTTGGCATGGAAGGCTTGGAAAAGGTGGTTCTTTGTGGGTGCATAAAGCAACACACCATTTCGATTTATTGAACTGGTGGTTGAATAGCGAACCCGTGGAAGTAATGGCTTATGGAGAGCTGAATCATTATGGAAAAAATAATCCTTTCCGCGGAAAAAACTGCAGAAGCTGTGAACATAAAACCAATTGCAAACATTATTGGGATATAAACAAAGACAAACGCCTTGTTGATTTGTATGTAAACAATGAACAGCATGATGGATACTTAAGAGATGGTTGTGTGTGGAGCAATGAAATTGATATCTGGGATAAAATGAGTGCACAAATAATTTATGCAAATGGTGTTACTGCTAATTATTCTTTAACCACCTACTCGCCTTACGAAGGTTGGAAAATTGCATTCAATGGATTGAAAGGAAGGATTGATACTTGGGAAGATATTCCCTTTATGCAAAAGACCCAGGATGACCAGGCAAAAAAACATGCAGTGGAAATGAGTAATGCCGATGATGGTATTAAAGGAGAAGTAAGAGAAATAATTGCAATGGATAATTTTGCTAAAAATTTCGAAGTCTATACTACACCCAAAATAAGTGGCGGACATGGTGGTGGCGATGTGCGGATGCAAAGAAGAATGTTTGTTGATACAAAAGACAATCCGCATCATATTATGGCGGGTACAAGAGATGGCGCCATGAGTGTTTTAATTGGTGTTGCAGCAAGAAAAAGTATAAAAGAAAAACGCCCGGTAAAAATTTCCGAACTGACAGATTTGATTCCGAGGGCAAACACACATTAATAAAATAAAAGTTCAATTAAATAAAGACTCTTCGATCTTGCCCCTCTCCGCAAGGAGAGGGGTTGGGGTGAGGCGAAAAATTCAAGACATGAAAAGACTAATCATCATAATCACATTCTTCATTCCATTTTTAATAAACGCACAATCAAAAACTGAAAAACAAGTAGCAGATGCTGTAGAGCAATTGCGTAAAGCAATGGTGGATGGTGGTAGAACTGCATTGGAAAATATAGCAACAACTAATCTTACTTACGGCCATAGCGGCGGACATATTGATGATAAAAAAGAATTTGTTGAAAAATTGGCAAGCGGCAATTCAGATTTTGTTACGATTGATTTGTCAGAACAAACAATTACAGTAACTGGAAAAACTGCCATCGTTCGCCATGTATTAAATGCTTCTACAAAAGATAAAGGCAAAGAACCCGGCACAGTAAAACTGCATGTACTTATGGTTTGGGTTAGGGAAAGCGGTGGTTGGAAAATGCTGGCAAGACAAGCGGTAAAACTCACCTGATTTTTGAATTTATCTCACCCCAAAGCGTATTGACTAAACGAAGGATTTACGCAAACGTTCCCGGCTGCGATTGCGTAAATTAATCGCTAATATTCAATGTGAAGCAGTTAATAATAGAGTACAATTGTAAGAAGGAAAAGCATTAGTCGTAGCATAAAATTGCCACATGAAAAAATTTCTATTTTCATCTCTCTTTTTATTTGTTACACTTTTTGTTTTTGCACAAAAAGAACCACAGTTTGTTATCAAAAAACCGGTTTTTAGAAAAGATACAATCAGCATAAAAAAATTTGGCGCTGTATCCGACGGATATTTTTTAAATACAAAATCCATCAATGACGCTATTAATGCCTGCAATAAAAAAGGAGGCGGTGTTGTGTTGATCCCTTCAGGATTATGGTTGAGTGGTCCGGTAGTTATAAAATCAAATGTCAATCTTCATCTTGCAGCCGGCGCTACTTTATTATTTACAAATGATAAAAGTCAGTATCCGTTAATAAAAGCAAATTGGGAAGGTTTGCCTCAAATGAGAAATCAATCTCCCATTTCTGCCACGGGTGCAACAAATATTGCAATCACCGGTAAAGGAGTTATTGATGGTAATGGTGAAGCTTGGCGTGCAGTTAAAATGGATAAGCTTACAGAAAGTCAGTGGAAAAAGAAAGTAGCAAGTGGTGGAGTATTGAGTGATGACAAAAAAACATGGTATCCTTCTGAGCAATTTATGAAAGGTTCAAAGATGCCCGCAAATCCCGGAATGATAAATCCGGAAAAGGATATGGCATTTTATGAAAGCATAAAAGATTTTCTTCGCCCCAATCTTTTATTAATTACAAATTGCAAAATCATTTTATTAGAAGGCGTTACTTTTCAAAACTCCCCTGCATGGTGCCTGCACCCGTTGATGAGTGAACACCTCACTGTAAGAAATATTTCTGTAAAAAATCCCTGGTATGCACAAAACGGCGATGGTATTGATGTGGAGAGTTGTAAAAATGTATTGATTGAAAACTCAGTGTTTGATGTAGGTGATGATGCATTGTGTATGAAAAGTGGCCGCGATGCAGAAGGTAGAAAAAGAGCTATGCCTACAGAAAATGTTATCATTCGTGGCTGCACAGTTTATTCATCACACGGCGGTTTTGTAATTGGTAGTGAAATGAGCGGTGGCGCCAGAAATATTTTTGTAAGCAATTGTACATTCATCGGCTCAGATATTGGTCTTCGTTTTAAAAGCACAAGAGGCAGAGGTGGCGTGGTTGAAAATATTTTCATCAGAGATATTTACATGAAAGATATTCCGGCAGAAGCCATTCTGTTTGATATGTACTATATGGCGAAGGATCCTGTTGCTTTGGTTGGAGAAAAAAGAGAATTGCCAAAAGTGGAATTAAAAACTGTGGATGAAACAACTCCTGTTTTCAAAAACTTTCATATTAGTAATGTGTACTGCAATGGCGCAGGGAAAGGAATTTTTATAAGAGGACTGCCAGAGATGCATTTAGAAAATATCGTTTTGGAAAATATGGTGCTGCAGGCTAAGAAGGGTATTGATGTACAGGAAGCAACGGGCATTACTTTTAAAAACATAAAAATTATCAGCAAAGAAACCAATCCCGTGATTGATGTGGTGCAAAGCGATAAATTAGTTTTTGATAATATCACTTATAAGAATGGAGCAGAATTGCTTTTCAGAATCAGTGGAGAAAGAAGTAAAGCAATCCTTATAAAAAATACAGATGCAACAAATGCAAAGGAAAAAATTATTTATGAATTTGGCGCATCAGAGAAGATTGTAAAAAACGATTAATAAATGTGTTTAAGTAAACTTTCCCTCCTCCGCAGGGGCGACAATTCAACAGGATACTTCCCCTCCTTGGAGGGGCGAAATTTAAACAGGATACTTCCCCTCCTTGGAGGGACGAAATTTAATCAGGATACTTCCCCTCCTTGGAGGGGCGAAATTAGGAAAGGACTGAACTTAGGTCACTGGGGTGGGTTACAGAATAAAAAAAACTGGTAAAAATTATGAAAAAAATACTTCTATATCCATTCATCTTATTGACTCTTGTTTCAAGTGCTCAACAAAAACCTCTTTCACAACAGGTAGCGGCCACCGTTATGAATATATGGAAGGACAGTTTGCCTATTGGAGGCTTGACAAAATGGAGTTACGATATGGGAGTAATCTTAAAAGGCTTTGAGGGAATCTGGATGAACACTGGTGATGTAAGTTATTTCAACGCCATACAGGGTAAGATGGATTATTTTGTAAAAGATGATGGAAGCATCAAGGGATATGAGCTGGATGAATATAATATTGACCATGTAAACAATGGAAAATTAGTGCTGTTGCTTTATCGTGTTTTGGGGAAAGAAAAATATAAAAAAGCTGCAGACCATTTGCGCAGCCAGTTAAAAACACATCCCCGCACAAATGAAGGTGGCTTTTGGCATAAAAAAATTTATCCCAATCAAATGTGGCTGGATGGTTTGTACATGGGTGCACCGTTTTATGCAGAGTATGCCATGTTATTTCATGAAGATTCAGCTTTCAATGATATAGGCAATCAATTTATCTGGATGGAGAAGCATGCACGGGATGCAAAAACAGGTTTGCTCTATCATGCATGGGATGAAAGTAAACAAATGAAATGGGCAAATAAAGAAACTGGTCTTTCCCCGCATTTTTGGGCAAGGGCCATGGGCTGGTATGCCGATGCAATTGTAGATGCGCTGGATTATTTTCCGGTTACACATCCGAAAAGAAAAGCATTGATTGATATTTTAAACCGGTTAGTAGTTGCATTGGAAAAACAACAGGATAAAGAAACTGGTTTGTGGTATGATGTGATGAATTATAATGGCCCGGGTAAAGAAAAAAATTATTTTGAAGCATCTGCAAGTTGCCAGTTTGTTTATGCAATTGCAAAAGGTGTGAGAAAAGGCTATTTGCCTGCTGCAAAACTTGCCATTGCTAAAAAGGCTTATGATGGCATTGTTAAAAAATTTATCAAAGTAGAAAATGGTCAAACAAATTTACATGGCACTGTAAAAGTTTCGGGGCTTGGTGGTAATCCTTTTCGCGATGGAAGTTTTGAATATTATATGAGTGAGCCGGTGATAGTAAACGACCCGAAGGGTGTCGGCGCATTTCTTTTAGCAAGCAATGAAATGGAAATGTTGCCAACAATGCCTGTTGGTAAAAATAAAACTGTTTTACTTGACCGTTATTTCAATAGTGAAAAAAGAAAAGATGCCGGTGGTGCATTGGATTATTGGCATTATGTATGGAATGAAAGAAGCCATCCGGGTTTTTATACACTCGGAAGTATTTTTGAAAAGCATGGTGCAAAACTTTCATCGCTTGATTTTGCTCCAACTGCGGTTAATCTCAGCAAAGCTTCTGTATATATTATTGTTGATCCCGACCATACAAGAGATAATCCAACTCCAAACTATGTAACTGCTAAGGATGTAAAAGCAATCAGTGATTGGGTAAAAGCCGGTGGCACTTTATTCCTGATGGCGAATGACAGTAATAACTGTGATTTAAAGCATTTCAATTTATTGTCAGAAGCATTTGGTATAAAATTCACTGACAAAAGTTTGAATATGGTAAAGAACGATACATATCCGCAGGGTGAAGTATTGCCGGGTACAAACAATCCGGTTTTCAAAACAACACAAAAAATGTTTTTGAAAGAACTCAGTGCATTGGCAATAAAATCTCCGGCAAAAGCAAATACTGTCAAAGATGGTGATGTGATTATTGCTACGGCTAATTACGGAAAAGGAAAAGTAATTGCTGTTGGCGACCCCTGGCTGTATAATGAATATGTGGATGGAAGAAAATTGCCTGCTGAATATGAAAACTATAAAGCGGCTGAGGATTTAGCGAAGTGGTTATTAAAACCCCCGGCCCCTAAAGGGGAGTAAGAAAATGAAGAAAGTTCTTTTCATATTATTATCTATAACTCACATGTTGAATGTTGCAAGTCAGCAAAGAATTATTGTGGATGCAAATGGCAACGGCAATTTTAAAACAATACAGGAAGCAATTAACAGTTTGCCGGATGTATCTGCTGAAGCAAGAACAATATTTATCAGGAAAGGAGTTTACAACGAAAAGCTTTTTATTGAAAAAGGAAATATAGTTTTTGAAGGTGAAGAAAAAGATAAGACGATTATCACATTCGCCATTGCAAGAGATGAATGGCGATGTGAACATAAAGATGACTGGGGTGTGGCAACCATGAATCTAAGAGCAAATGATATCACATTAAAAAACTTAACCATCACAAACAGTTTTGGTTTTGATTTTAAGGAAGAAAAAATAATTAACTGCCCGCTGGATACTGTGAATAAACAAAAGAAGATTGGAAAGTACGGACACCAGATGGCGTTGAGGGCAATGAACTGTACAAGATTGAAAGCCATCAATTGTTATTTCAAATCCCTGGCTGGCGATACGGTTAGTCCGTGGGAAACAGAGAACGGGATGTGGTACTTTAAAGATTGTATCATGGAAGGCGGTGTTGATTTTTATTGCCCCCGCGGATGGGCTTATGCCGAAAACTGTGAGTTTATTACTCATGGTGGTACAGCAGCTATCTGGCACGATGGTTCGGGAAATGAAGATTCAAAAACTGTTTTGGTGAATTGTAAGTTTAAAGGCTTTGATGGATTTTTATTAGGCAGGTATCATCGTGATGCACAGTTTTTTTTAATCAACTGTGTGTTTGCAAAAAACATGAGAGACTCTGCCATTTACCAGGTACCGGTTTCAACAAACACAATTAAATGGGGGCACCGGGTTTATTATTATGGTTGTAAAAGAGAAGGGGGGAATGATTTTGATTGGTATAAAAATAATTTGCCGGTTGATGTGAATGTAAAAGATATAAATGCGAACTGGGTTTTTAAAGAAAAATGGAAATTCTGAGGCCTCATCCCGACCTTCTCCTGGCGGAGAAGGCCATCAATACACAGCCCTTGCTTAAAGAAACTGTTTCATTGAAATCGGAGTCGCTGAAAAGTGCTGAATAGAGAGCTATAGTTGATAGCCTGTCCCGATTTTTCGGGATGGTAGAACAAAAAGTTGATTAAAGATTTGAAGCACCGCCCCCTCTCCGTCAGGAGAGGGAGTTGGAGGGTGAGGCCGAAGTAAAAAGCATAGTTCATCCCCTCCTCCGGAGGGGCGAATTTAGTGAATGACTGAATTAAGGACGCTGGGGTGGGTTGCTGAATAGAGAACAAAAAGTATCCCGTTTTTATCGGGACGACGTAAGAAAAGCTTAATAGTAGTAACAATGCTGGTAACAAAATAAAAATTCCTCCATCACTAAAGCTATGGAGGACAAAATAAAAATCGAAATATATGAAATTATCGAAAAAGTTATTGCAACAGGTGAATGGTGAATTGAATTCAAAGCCATCCGCAGACTTGTTTGATTTGCCTGAGAAAGTATTGCAGTTTGGCACAGGTGTATTGCTGCGTGGGCTGCCCGATTATTTTATTGACAAAGCCAATAAACAAAATATTTTTAATGGCAGGGTTGTGGTGGTAAAGTCAACCGATAGCAATGGTACAGAAGCGTTTGATGTACAGGATTGTTTATATACACATTGCATCCGTGGCTTGCAGGATCAGAAAACAGTTGACGAATATATCATCAATGCATCAATAAGCCGTGTACTGAATGCAGCAACTCAGTGGCAGGATGTGCTGGCTTGCGCATCCAATCCTGATCTGCAGGCGGTGATTTCCAATACCACTGAAGTAGGAATTGTTTTTATTCCAGAAGATAATATAAAAAGGAACCCTCCGGTTTCATTTCCCGGCAAGCTGCTTGCTTTTTTATATGAACGTTATAAAATATTTGATGGCGATATAAATAAAGGACTGGTGATTGTGCCAACGGAATTGATAACTGATAACGGAAGCAAACTGCAATCAATCGTAATGGAGCTGGCGCATCTGAATAAATTTGATTACGCATTTCTTGACTGGTTAGAAACTGCAAATAGTTTTTGCAATTCGCTTGTAGATAGAATTGTGCCGGGCAAACTGCCGCAGGAGCAACAGAATCTGGCAGAGCAAAAATTGGGTTATAAAGATGAATTGATGATTATGAGCGAACCTTACAGTTTATGGGCAATTGAAAGTGTAAATAAAAAAGTAAAAGAAGTGTTGAGCTTTGCCGCTGCGGATGAAGGAGTGGTGATAACAGATGATATTAATAAATTTCGTGAATTAAAATTGCGTTTGCTGAATGGCACTCATACTTTCAGTAGCGGTCTTGCCCATCTTGCCGGGTTTGAAACGGTGAGAGAAGCAATGAATGACAGGACGATTGGTTTATATCTGTATGATTTGATGGTTCATGAAATTGCTCCCTGTATTTCGAATGGCGTTATACCTGCATTAGAAGCATTAGAATTTTCAAACTCTGTTATTGACAGATTCCGTAATCCTTTTATTGAACATAAATGGATAAACATAACACTGAACTATACCTATAAAATGAAAACAAGAAATGTTCCTTTGTTGCTGGAGCATTACCGTCGTGATTTATATGTGCCTTACTATATGGCAATGGGATTTGCTGCTTATATTCTATTTATGAAATGCGAACCCAGTGAAAGCGGAAAATATTATGGTGAGCATAATGGTGTAATCTATCCCGTGCAGGACGACCAGGCTTCCTATTTTCACCAGCAGTGGCAATGCGACAGCCTGAATGAAATTGTAATTAATGTACTGAGCAATGAAAATTTATGGGGAGAAGATTTAAATTCGTTGCCGGGTTTTGCGTATGCAGTTACAAATTATATGGAATTATTTATTCAAAAAGGCGTGATAGCAACGATAAATGAATACCAGATTAGCAGGGATAAAGTAGAAAGTCATGAAGCATAAAGTTTTAAAAGTAAATTCAAAAGATAATGTAATCGTTGCATTAACCAATCTTAAAAAAGATGAAAACATTTCTTTTGAAGGAGAAAATTATTTGTTGCAGGATGATATAAATGCCAAGCATAAGTTTTTTACAAAAGATATGAATGCGGGTGATGAAATCACCATGTATGGTGTATTGGTTGGCAAAGCACAAAATTTTATTCCCCGTGGCGGATTGATGACGACTTCCAATACCAAACATGCCGCTGACCCTTTTACTTACCGTCCTTATAATTATCACTGGCAGGCGCCGGATATTTCAAAATTTAAAAACAAAACCTTTAATGGCTACCACCGTAAAGATGGACGGGTAGGTACTGCCAACTACTGGCTTTTTATGCCAACTGTTTTTTGTGAGAACAGAAACCTTGATGTTATCCGCGAAGCATTGCACAATGAGTTGGGTTATGCAGTTACTGATAAATATAAAAGTTATACTCATCGGTTAATCCAGGCACACAAAGAAGGAAAAGATATTTCGTCATATGATTTTCTTTCCCCCCTCTCCTTTGGAGAGGGGCCGGGGGTGAGGTTATTTAAAAACGTTGATGGCATAAAATTTTTAAATCACCAGGGCGGCTGTGGCGGTACAAGACAGGATGCAGGAATTCTCGGAAAACTTTTAGCATCTTATGCAGATCATCCAAATGTGGCTGGCGTTACAGTTTTAAGTCTGGGTTGTCAAAACTTACAGGTGCAGGATTTATTGAATGATTTAAAACAACGTAATCCCAATTTTGATAAACCGCTTTACATATTTGAACAACAACAATCGCAAAGTGAAGAGCAGTTGATTGCAGAAGCAATCAGAAAAACATTTACCGGATTAATAGAAATAAATAAACTGGAACGTAAGCCTGCTCCACTTGATAAATTATGTATCGGTGTAAAATGTGGCGGCAGCGATGGATTCAGTGGCATCTCTGCAAACCCATCTGTTGGTTATACATCAGATTTGGTAGTTGCGTTGGGTGGTAAAATTTTATTGGCCGAATTTCCTGAGCTATGCGGCGCAGAACAAAACCTGATTGACAGGACAAAAGATGAAGCAGCTGCAAAAAAATTTATTCATTTAATGACAGCATACAATGATGCTGCACATCAGGTAGGTTCGGGTTTTCACATGAACCCATCACCCGGTAATATTAAAGACGGATTAATAACCGATGCAATAAAAAGTACCGGCGCAGCAAAAAAAGGAGGCACATCTCCGGTAGAAGATGTGCTGGATTATACAGAGCCTGCTGTTAAACCCGGATTGAATTTGGTTTG
>JANOJO010000127.1:0-1844 GCA_031418795.1 Bacteroidota bacterium
TGGAGTTTCTGCCCAAATTAATTTTGTATTTTTATTTATGTAAGATGAAATATTAGATGCATCTTGCATACCTCCAAAACTTTTGCTTCGCCGTGACGATGAACCAACCCAGCACGGTAATTAATCTGGTTCCCGGACAGAAAGTAATTGCATTTAATACATTGGCCGTTTACATTGATCTCGTTAAATCTTAAAGCTGAATAATGCCCCGCCGAAAAGTAATGACCAGCATGATCCACCCTGCCCGTTCCACAGGATATGCAACCCTTGTCTTTATCCCTTTCACGAATGAATTTATGGAAAACTGTTCTGGCTTTTTTAGTAAGGTTTTTCAATCCAATTTGGTTTTAAAATGTGTAATTAAATTTTCCATCTTTGAATTATAATGATCCACTGCATTCTTAAACCCCTCAGGTTCCTTTTCCCACACCCGGTAAAGTACACCCCGTAACCGTTGCCCCGGAGTTTTACCAGTTTCTTCATAGTCAGCTTTCAGGCTTTCAATCATTTCTTTTTCTTTGTCCTTAAATGGCTCTTCTTTGAAAGCAAGATACCCGAACCGCTGAATATTAAGAGCCACCCCGGTAAGTTGCTCCGGGGTAGGCTCGTTTGTTTCAAAGGTAATTTTCAATGTCTTATCCTTTAGGCTCCGGTAGCCTTCAAGTATTGCAGGTATTATAATCATTCTGTGCCGTAAATTTCTTCAATCCTGAGTTGATATTCAAGTTCAATAGCGTAATGGTATATGTCAGACTGGTTCATTTTAAAAAGGTAAGTCGTCTGAATAATTCGCTTCATCATCGTTTGTAAAGATCGTTTGTTCAGGGCTGGACAATTTCATAAATTCCTGACTTTGTTTTATTTTATCCTTAATGAAATCAGGGAGTGAATTGAAAAACGCAAAATTGAATTTATCGTATTCCAAAACCGATGAAGGGTTAATTTGTGGCGGGCAGGTAACACCCTTTGCCAACGGACTGATAGATCCTATCTTTTGATACATCCGGGAAGGGTCTGACTTTGCGGGCTTGTGGATGATATTAAGCATACAAGACACACCTATCAATTTTGTAATATCAAAACTGGTTGCTTCCTCAATAGTAAAGTCTTTGCCCCGCCATGAAGCCAATGTTTTCCTGAGATTACTTTTTTCGTGCATTGATAAAGTATATTCTTCTGAAATCACAAAAGGCTGTTCACCTTTTTCCGGGTTGAATACTTTTTTTTCAGTAGGTAGTTCCCACCCTATCCGTACTTTATTTAACGTCTTTATGTCACCTAAAATCATTTCCCGTACATGGCCTATGTGGATCATCTGGTAACACCGGGCAATGTAATTACCAGCCGGGATAAGTTCTTTTTGTGACGGGGTTGTTGTTGCTGTAATCATAAATTAATTTTTAAGGTTCTAAAAGTTGATTAAAATAATTGTTTACTTTTTCTTCGTTTATCGGCTGGTGGTTCCCTGGCGTATAAACTTTTTTAGCCCACTCAATTTGTTCCTGCGACATACGGTTGAATGATGATTTAAGTTGCTGCCATGTTTTTTTTTGCGGCTCGGATAGTACTTTAGTTTTATAAGGAACCCCAAAGTAATCCACCTTGTCAATCTCTACCAGTTTGCTAAAATTCATCATGGCTTTAAGGTTATAGCGTTAGCCGCCGCCCCGTTCTCAATTTCTCCCGGTTCGGTGTTTAGCTTATCCAGCGCAGCCTGTTTGTCATACATCTTGTCCCACCGATCTTCTAAAATTAAAAATCCTTGCAGGGTTCCCATAACTTCCAGCAAGGACATTTTTTGTTCGGTTGTCAGGTTATCCGCAACCATTACACTTACGATGTTG
>JANOJO010000128.1:0-13633 GCA_031418795.1 Bacteroidota bacterium
GTAAGCCATATCTGCCATTTCAAATTTTCTTCCGCCCACATCATTATTGTTGGCTTTTACTTTATTCATCACATCCATCAGGGAAATATTGTAATACTGCAATTTCACAGGGTCAACTATTAACTGGTATTGTTTTTCAAACCCACCAAATGAAGCAACCTCTGCTACACCCGGAACAGTTTGCAATGCAAATTTGATATACCAATCCTGCAAAGCCCTTTGTTCACCCAAATCCATTTTTGGTGCATCCAAATGATACCAATAAATATGTCCTACACCAGTTCCATCAGGACCAAGTGAAGGTGTTACTCCTTGCGGTAATAAGCGTTGTGCAAAATTCAATCGTTCCAGTACTCTTGTTCTTGCCCAATAGATATCAACATTATCTTCGAAAATCACATACACAAAACTCATCCCGAACATGGATGAACCACGGATGTTTTTAATTTTTGGAATGCCCTGCAGGTTACTTACCAGCGGATAAGTTACCTGGTCTTCTATCACCTGCGGGCTGCGGCCCATCCACTCTGTAAAAACGATTACCTGGTTCTCACTCAAATCAGGAATGGCATCAATGGGGTTTTGCCTGATAGAATAAATTCCATATACAAACAGGCCACCTGCAAAAAGCAGGACAATAAGCCTGTTGCGTAATGCGAGTTCAATTAATTTCCGAACCATGTTGTTTCAGTTTGCAATTGGCAATAAGCAATAGGCAACTTGCAGTTTTTGTTTATTGCTTATTGTCTATTGCCAGTTGGTTATTTAATTACTTCTTCCACCGTTCCGCATTTGGGCATCTCAGCACCGAAGTAAGGATTCGCTACTTCTTTCATTTCACTCAACCACATAGCTCCACCTTTGCTCTCATTGTACATCGGGCAATGGTCGTGGTATATGTCTCTGCCACCACCAAAAGTTTTTACCAAAGCATAAACATCTTCGCTCAGCATTGCAAAATGTGAACGCTGATGCTTGATATCACCACCATTCTTTGCAATATGGTCTGCATGTTCTTTCAGCTCTTCTTCCATATCATCATACAGTTTCTTTTGTTCTGTCGTGAATAAAGATTTATCCAGTTTACTGATAGCTACTCCCATAGCTTTAGCACCGCTGGCTGCTTCGCTGCCATTATCGTTTGCCAGTGCATTTTTTATATGCAGGTAATGGTCAACCATTGCTTTAATAGAAGCAGCAGCTTTTGCATCTACATTCGTAAAAGTAACAGCAACAACTATCACATCTTTATCATCTGTTGTTGTTGCATGTTGTGAGGTGTCTTTTTTCATATTATCCATATCATGCTTTTCAGGTTCTTTTTTACTGCCAGTATTGTTGCAGGCTGTAAATGTGATTGCACTAATGGCTAATACGCTATAGAATATCTTTTTCATTTTAATTTATTTTTTGATTATCATTTTAGGAATTATTAATTCTGATTTTCTTTTTTCTTTTCAGTTTTTTTCCGTTCGTAATGGCAGCATCCGGGTAGTTTTTCATACACTTTATCATCGGCTTCATACTTTTCAGTATCATGACCTACAGCAGCAACTTTCTTTTGAATATCATTATTACTTATTATAGAAGCATCATAAGAAACAACAAGGAGTTTAGTTTCTGTATCCCAGGCAGCGCTGGTAATTCCATCCATTTTTAATGTTTTGTGAATCCTGCTTTTGCACATACCGCATTCACCATACACTTTAATCGTGTCTGTTTTTGTTTGTGCAAAAGCAGAAACAGACAGGATGGATAAGGCTGCCATCATGAGCATTTTAATTTTTTTCATTTTTACTTTATTTAATGTGAGTGAATAATTATAAACCATGATATATATATACCATGAGCCCGGCAAATTATTGCCTGGCTTATTCTGGAGAGTAATCTTTAAATAAGGAAAATACAATTGCGGATGTATACCGCAACGCCACTACTTCGGGGCGGGGCATGACTGACAGGGTTTTCTTCTGTAGCAGAAAGAATACAGGCAAGAGTTATTTCAAAAAAAGTTACAGGCAATACTGCTGCAAACAATTTTATTAATTGAAATCCTGTTTCCGAAATTTTCTGGTCTGTTACATTTTTGAAAAACTTATGTTCGTCCTTGCAGCAACCGTTGAGTTTTTCATCACTTTTATCCATGCCGCATTTGCTGCAGGTTTCAGATTTATTTTGCCCTATATTCCAATCAGCAAGTTTACCCATGCAGAAATGCATGTGAAGACTGGCACCGGTAGTACTGGCCAGGTAGAGAATGGATAATATGGTAACAATAACTTTTTTCACAAGTATTTATATAAAGTTAGTTTTTCTTTTTTAATGCATTCAAAAATATATACTCATAGCTAAGCATAAAACTGTTTTTCATAAGTCTGTAAATATCGCTTTTCAATTGAAACCGGTAACCCAGGTTTAACTTACTTGTACTTTTAAAAATCAACTGAACTGATGGAGCCAGGTCAAGAAAATACTTTTCGTATTTCCAATCCAGGTTTCTTCCGCCAAGCAGTTCTGCATAAATGTTCAGATTGGTCTGGTTATAATCTGTATAATTCTTTGGAAAAACAAGATATCCCCCGGAAAGCGAATAGTTTACCGCTTCAAAAGCATATTGCTGAGGCAACATTTTATCCCTTCGTTTTTCATCAAAAACTTCCGTAAGACTTACCGTGCCGGATAAAGCAAATTTGTGCCATAGCTGCGTGGCAATTACACCTGCCTGTACTCCGCTGTGATCACCCAACAGGCTGAGTTCATTATGATCAAGATGATTTCTGCTGTATGATGCTGCCGCAAAAGCAGCCATCCTGAAATGTTTGTGCAATTCATCCTTTGAAAGAAACCTGTACTTGGCATACACTCTTGCAGATTCAAAATAGAAATAACTTTGGTGCATGTCAGAAAAACTAAGGTTGCCATGCAGCATCCATTTTTTATTTAAGCCCAGCATTACTTCAGGTGTATAGCGCTGTAATATCCTGTTTGAATGCGGTCCTTTGCCAAACATAGTTCCCAACTTAAGGCTTAATGATTTTGCAGGCATATTGGATGCGGGTTCTGCAAAAGGATATAACTCCTGCGTATCAGCCTGGAGAGATAAAAATATAAAGATTGCCAGGAATGACTTTTTCATTTTATGTTTTTAAAAACCTAACAACTCTTTCACTTTGCTTTCTAATTCATTTTTTTCTAAATCAATCGCCACCACATCGCCGTTTCTATTAACCAGGAAAGAAGCCGGAAGTGCCTGCACATTCCACTTTATTGCTGTTATTGCATCCCAACCCCGGTCATCAATTCCCTGCAACCAGGAAATTTTATCTTTCGTAACTGCTTTTTTCCAGTCTTTTATTTCTTCATCAAGAGAAATACCGAATATTTCAAACCCGCTGTCTTTATACTTACTGTATAATTTTACCAACTGTTTATTGGAAGAGCGGCAGGGACCGCACCAGGATGCCCAGAAATCTATGAGTAAAACTTTTCCTTTCAATGAAGAAAGTTTTATTGAATCGCCTTTCAGATCCACTACTGTAAAATCCAGCCGGGGGTCTGTAATGTTGGGTATTTCCTGTTGTGCGTTTACAACATTTCCAATAATGGTTAAAAAAAAGGCAATTAAAAAATATTTTCGGGTTTTCATTTTAACAGAATAAAACTTCTCCCCTGTTTTTAAACAAGGGAGAAGCGGGTGATTAAACTTTTACATGATAAACTCTTGCATCGGCACTGATACCTTCCTGGGAGCAGCAGTTTCCAGCTTTCCCGGTTTGTACACATTCCATTTTTGATGAAGCACTTAGTTTTTTATACTCTTTTGCAGATAAAAAATTTTTATCCACGATGGTAAATGTGTTTTCGCCATTTAAAACCTGGCTATTGCCATTCAGAAAATGAAAATTTTTACCCGCAACTTGTACATGCTTGTCTTTGGATATACTCAGGTCAGAAAAATTTCCTGTTACTTTTAATGATGCAACAGAAAAGCCTGCATCTTCAACAGCTTTTTTCAGCAAATCAAACTCTATATCTGCATTTTCTTTAAAAAATACAGAATATTCCTGGCTCTTAATATCAACCTTTACTTCCTGTACAAAAGATACTTTTTCAAGTGCCACCTTTACAGCTTTGGAACACATAGAGCAGGTAAGACCGCTTGCCTGAAGCGAAGCTTTTGTAAACTGCGATGTTGCAGAAACTGTAAATATTATTGCTGTCAACAGCAAAATGTACTTTTTCATGATTCAGAAAATTAAAGATGACAATTATGATTTTTTGCAACAATCTTTACCACTGTGACCTTCCATAGTGCACTTACCGTCTTTACAGCAATCCATTTTTGCAGCGCCATCTTTTTTACAACAGTCTTTTCCATCATGGCCCTCCATTGTGCATTTACTATCTTTTTGGCAGCAATCTTTGCCATCATGGCCTTCCATGGTGCATTTACCATCTTTGCAGCACTCTTTTTTTGTATCCTTTACTCTTTCGTATTTACAACATGCATGCAGATTGTTATATGCTTCATCGGTTGTTTTAAAATCCGGTGTGTCATATCCGGTACCGGCTATGGCTTCCTGAATTTTTGCAGTATTAGTTGATTTGCTTTTGTATTTTACTGTCAGCATTTTTGATTCCACATCCCATACTGCGTAGGAAGCCCCGGCAGATTTAGCTGCTTTTTCAATTTTGGATTTGCACATACCGCACTCTCCGGATACTTTGAGTGTTTCAGTTTTGTTTTTTTGTGCAAAAGAAACTGCTGTTATACAACAAGCGATAAGAACGAATGAAACTAATTTGATCGTTTTCATGATTAATAAATTTATTTTTTAAAAAATTGAATTTGAACTATGTTAAATACAAGCTATGAGCTATGAGCTATAAGCTATAAGCTATAAGCTATGAGCTACAAGCTATGAGCTTTCTCAAATTCTGAAAACACAATTTTGCAGATAAGTATCCTGCTTGCTTAAAGGGGGAGAGTGATTTGTAAATTCAGATTTTTTTTCTATTTCAATGCCGCTTACAAAAACGAATAAATTATTCTTTTCAACAAAAGTATCCGGCGCAGGAAATTGAAATTCAACAGAAGCTACTTTTTGATCATCCTGAATTTTAATAAGTTTTACTTCGTCGTGACAGCAGCCATTTGAATCTTCAGTATGCATCCCGCATTTACCACATATATCGCTTTTTGCTGCGCCTAATTTTGAAGAATCTAACTGGTTCATACAGTAATGAAGATTGATAACAACACCACTGCTGAAAGCAAAGTAGAATATAAGTAATATGACGGCGATGGCTTTTTTCATAAACTGAACCGCCACAAAGATAATACGCCTTATTTTATTAATGAACATCTGGTGGAAAAGAATTCTGCCGCTTGTAAAAAATTGTAGCTCAGTTAACAAAACTCCAGAAAATACCCAGCCTGATAAACATACCCGGATTAGGATAGTTCGGCGCACCAAAATTGTGATAACGGAAACCAAAGCCATTGGTGGTGGTAACTGTATTTAAGTTTTCTACCCGTAAAAATGCCCGCATGTTTCTGATGCGAAAATGTAAATAAGCCGACAGATCGGGCCGGTTGCTGATCTGCAAACTATCCTGGAAATAAAATATGCCCATGGGAGAAGCGTATCCATCCGCTTTGTATGGAGAATGATACCGAAGCTCGAAACCCATCGCAATATTCAGATTTTTAAGACCAAGCTTTCCTTCATAGCCAATCCGGTTTCTTGTAAATAATAAAGGAACATTTAACGGCGCTGATCCGGTTTTCTTTTGCAAATAAATATCTGCATGCCATACCCAGTTTTTTCCCAGCCTGATTTTTTTTTCTAATGAAATCATCAGCAGATTAAACAAAGCTTCTTCCTGCTCAGCCTTATAATATTCTTTGTAATAGGTGTAGTTGCTTACAAGAAAATAATTACCACTCAGTTTTAAATTTATCCCCGGTTGAAAAAATGATGCAGATAAATGGGTGATGTTTTCTTTCTTAAAATTTTTTGCGGCATCAACATAAAAACTGCTGCGGTTGTCAAAAATAAAAGATGGACTACGATTCACGTTTCTGAAACCAAGTTCAACATAAGACTGCTTTTTTCCGGCAAATCTTTTTAATCCAACAGTTGCATTATAATCGCCGGCATTAAACCCATTGAGATATAAATTGCCTGCTACAGCCAAATCCCATTTTTTATTTTTTGTTTTATTTCTGTATTCACCGTGGGCAAACAGGTTGTAATAATTTTTTGAAACAGTTTTAAATTCACCATTTAGATTTTGAATGGTAAGCCCGGCTTTTATAAACTGCTGCAGGTTTTTTGCATCCGGGTACTGGTAAATAGAAAAATCATTCACCACTTCTTTCCATTTGTCCTGAATATGTACAGTATCTGAAAAGTTGTCAACTGGAATATTAAATACATGCTGGTAGTAAGTGGAGTCTGCAATATTATCCAGAAAAACATATTTGTAATTGCTGAGCCGGAATGTATGCTCAAACCGGAGGCGTGGATAAAAAAGGGGAATAACGGTTGAGTCGCTGACTAAAGAATCTTTTTTTCCCAAATCATACTGCTGGGTAATGGTGAGATTAAAATCTGAATAGCGATGCCCCGTATTTAATTTTGAACTGAAAAAATTTCTTCCAAATGCAAAATCACCGCCAAGTTCTGTTTCTATATTAAACCGGTCATTGTAAATAGGATCATTCAAATAATCCTTATCAGTTTTTAGTCCCCCATTTTCTTCTGATTGATTAGCATTGGCAACAATTGAAAAATAATTATTGTAGCGTTTGTTTATAGACTGATACCAGGAAGTAAACAGGTAATTGTTATGATTTGTTTTTTGATTTTTAAAAAACCCAGGTGAGTTGATTAGCCTGTATTGAATCAATACATTCCAGTTAGGTTTTACATTTTGCGTATGAGTTAATTCAATTATCTGTTCTGATTTGCCGCCGAGTAAATAAGCAAGTTCTGTATATGGCCTTGTGGTATTAAAAAACCGCACCGATTCAGGTTTCCAGCGATAGACATCAAATGCATGAAAGCCTGCATCCCAACCGCTATTCATATTTGGAGAAAATAAAATGGAACGGGTGGCATTGCCATTATTGCCTAAAAAAACATGATGTGCCGGAATAGGAAACCGCTTTGTAAAATCGTTTAATGATGAATCGAGTTTATAATTGTATAAAGTAAAAGGAAGTTGAAAACTAATAGTGAGTGAATCTTCATATTTATCCCGGTGCTCCAAACTATCAATTGACTGACCACCCCCTCCCGCCCTGCTTACACTAGAAAGTCTGCTGCCAATTCCGCCGGCAATACCCGAAGCCCTGCCGCCCGGCCTGCTTGGCAAACTTACCGGCCTCTCCTGTGCAATGAGCAAAGCAGACCAAAGTTGTAAGACGAATAAATATGTAAGTTTTCTTTTCAGAAAAAAAGTTATACGCTGCAAAATTACTTGTACAAAATTAATTAAGGAGAAATGTAAACGTTAAAGTGAGGCAATCATTTCCTTAAATATGGCTGCCAGTTTTGGTTCGGCTGCTTTTGCAAAATGCAATACTTCTTCGTGTGTAATAATATTATCTTCTTCACGCAGCCCAATATCTGTAATTACGCTTACTGCAAATACAGGTATGCCCATCTGGTTGGCCACAATACATTCCTGCACGGTACTCATGCCCACTGCATCGCCTCCAAGTATATGAATCATTTTATATTCTGCACGGGTTTCATACGTTGGGCCGGTTACGCCAAAATAAACTCCTTCCCTTACTTCAATATTTAATCTTGCTGCAATTTCCCTTGCTTTAACTAAAAGATTTTTTTTATAAGGTTCACTCATATCAGGAAACCGCGGGCCGAGTTCATCAATATTTTTTCCAATCAATGGATTAGTCATATCAATACCGATATGATCGTTGATGAGCATAATGTCGCCAACTTTGAAAGCAGGATTTACACCACCAGCAGCATTGGAAAGCAAAAGTGTTTTAATACCCAGCAGGCCAAGTACACGAATTGGAAAAACAACTTCCTGTGCGGTATAGCCTTCATAATAATGAAAGCGGCCGCCCATGCACACAATTTTTTTACCAGAAAGATTTCCGAAAATCAATTTGCCTTTATGCCCCTCCACCGTTGAAATTGGAAAATTGGGAATTTCGCTGTAATCAATTTCTTTCTCCACTTCTATTTCCTCTACAAAATTGCCGAGGCCGCTGCCAAGCACAATTGCCACATCGGGCACATGTTTATATTGTTTGCGCAAAAATTTTACTGCTTCATTCAATTGCTTCATTGCCTTCATAAAAAAGTTTTGAGAGTCTGCAAATATAGAGTTTGTTGCTTAATAGCTATAGCGGAAAAAATCGCACAAGCCTTCATCACACAACAAATGTTTTAGCAAATTATTTTTCAGCACATCTGTATAATCCATCCATTTGTTTCCAACTTTTATTTTTGTAAAAACTAAACGGATTCCCTGGCTGTAATCCACCCACCAGTTTATATGCCCTGTGTAAAGAGGTTGAATGGGTTTGCCATCCAATTTATGCCAGCCATAAATAGCAACCCGATCTGGTTTAGCATCAAGGGAAATTTTTCCACTAATCACCACATCTTTTTTTATTCCTGCAATCAATCCCTTTCTGCCGCTTCGCTGGCCTTCTATAATTAAATGATGGTGGTACATGGTAGGTGTGCTGTCGCGGAATGCATACATGGGAACTGGTTCTAATTTTATTTTTGCCTCTTTGTAAATATCATCCACCATTTTTCTGGTGGGTAAAAAACATTGCAGGCTGTCGGCAATTTTTTGTGCAGCCATGGGTGTAATGTTTATTCTTGCCCAGTTATGATTATTACCAACACTCAGATAATCCTGCGAAACAAAAAATATTAACCGGATAGTTTTACCGGTTGATGAATCAATGCCGTTGATTTTTATAGAAACAAAATTTTTTAGAAAAGCAGGGATATTGCCGGCAAGAATTTCCTTTACTGCAAATGAATCTCTTTCTTTCCATTTCATGGCGGCAGCTTGTTTGTAAAATTCTGTGCCGGATAGCGAAGAATTTTTTTCAGGAAAATGTATTTTTTTATTTAAAGTACAGGAAAAAATAAAAAAAGTAAATACAAACCATGTGAATGACATTTTCATTTTCTAAAGTTAATGAGGAATAAATAAGTATTTTTAAGTTCAAACCACCAGGCGTATGCGTTTATTAATTTTCTTTTTTCTGTTTCTCTCTGCCTGCGGACAACAAAGCAATAAGGCACCTGCAGAAACATCAGCCGAAATCTCAACAATGTTTTCTGAAGAGTCATCTGAAAATGACTGGCCAATAACTTTTACTAAAAAAAGTATCTACTTAGTAAAAGAAATTGGTTGGTCATTTCAAATGCCGGCCGGTTGGGAAATAATTTCAAAACAGGAGCTGGAAGTATTGAAAAAAAGTAGAAATGAATTGTATAAAAACACTCCCGGTCAGAATATGAATTCTAAACAAGCCGACCTTGTCTGCATCAGGAAACATAAAAAAATGAATTTGTACTCCTGCCTGGCACCTTACAATGAAACTGTAATTGGTTCTTATGACGATAACATTATTCAATTTCATGAAACCATAAAAACCATTTACAAAGAAAATAATTTTAATACAACTTATGAAATCGGCGCTGTACGTATTGGAGGCATCATGTTTGACAGATTTAAAGTGATACAAACAGATTTTGGAAAAAAAGGAAATACTTTTCACCAGGCTTATTTAAAAGCGCTGATAAATGGATTTGATTTTACCATATCCATTTCATACACAGATGAAGTGGAAGAAGAAACACTGATCAACATAGTCGGGTCTTCTAAGTTTTCAATAAAATAATTCAGTTGTTACTTAACTGCTTCACAACTGTTTTATTAATTATCTTCGCCAAAATTTTTTACAATGAACCTTCACGAATACCAGGCTAAAGAACTTTTAAAAAAATACAATGTACCCGTGCAGGATGGTTTTGCATGTGGCACGGTGCATGAAGCTGAAGATGCTTACCGGCAGATAAAAACCCAATTCGGCAGTCCGTTTGCAGTAGTGAAAGCACAGATACATGCCGGTGGCAGGGGCAAAGGAAAAATAAATGAAACCGGAATGAACGGTGTGAAGGTTGGAAAAAATTTAGACGACATTATTGAATTTGCAAAAGGAATATTGGGTGGCACATTAGTAACAGTTCAAACAGGTGCGGCTGGTAAAGTGGTAAATAAAATATTAGTGGCGCAGGATATGTATTACGATGGGCCAAGTGAAAGAAAAGAATTTTATTTATCAATCCTGCTGGATCGCAGCAAAGGACAGAATGTAATTATGTACAGCACTGAAGGTGGAATGAATATTGAAGATGTGGCACATAATACACCAGAAAAAATTTTTAAAGAATGGGTTCATCCTGCTGGTGCATTGCAACCATTCCAGGCAAGAAAGATTGCATTCAATCTTGGCCTGAGTGGTGAAGCATTTAAGAACTGTGTGAAATTTGTTACCAATCTATACAACGCTTATGCCGGCCTTGATTGCAGTATGCTGGAAATAAATCCACTCTTCAAAGCATCCGATGATAAAATAATAGCCGTGGATTGCAAAATGAATCTTGATGAAAATGCACTGATGCGCCATCCTGATTTGGCGGCGATGAGAGATACAACTGAAGAAGACCCAACAGAAGTGGAAGCAGGCAAATACAATTTGAATTTTGTAAAATTAGATGGCAATGTAGGTTGCATGGTAAATGGCGCCGGACTTGCTATGGCAACTATGGATATGATTAAACTCAGTGGTGGTGAGCCTGCAAATTTTTTGGATGTAGGAGGTACTGCCAATGCACAAACTGTGGAGGCTGGTTTTAAAATAATATTAAAAGACACGGCAGTAAAAGCCATTCTAATAAATATTTTTGGCGGCATTGTTCGTTGCGACCGTGTGGCGCAGGGTGTAATTGATGCTTATAAAAACATGGGAAATATAAATGTTCCTATCATTGTTCGCCTGCAGGGAACCAATGCAGTGGAAGCCAAAAAACTGATTGATGAAAGCGGATTGAAAGTACAATCAGCCATTCAACTGAGTGAAGCGGCTGAATTAGTGAAGAAGGCGGTGGCCTGATAATTGCATTTTGAAAAATAACTGATAATCCTTCCGCTGATGCTGAAGGATTTTTTATACAATAAATAACTTTGATAACATGGCCGAAGATTTATTAATAGCAACAGGAACAAAAGAAGATCAGTACCAGAATTTATTGCCTCAAATAAAAGGATTGCTAGAAGGTGAAAATGATTTGGTGGCCAATATGGCTAATATTTCTGCAGCATTAAAAGAACAATTTGACTGGCTATGGGTTGGTTTTTATTTGGTAAAACCATCCTTCGCCAATTTATCTGTTGAAGTTTTAAAGAAGGCTCAAGCTTTGGATGGTGAAAATGATGAACTGGTTCTTGGCCCGTTCCAGGGACCGGTAGCCTGTACAAGAATAAAAAAAGGAAGAGGTGTATGTGGCGCCAGTTGGGCAAATGCTGAAACATTGATTGTTCCTGAAGTAGAAAAATTTCCAGGCCATATTGCCTGCAGCAGTTTATCAAAGTCTGAAATTGTAATCCCCATACTTCAAAACAACAATGTTGTTGCTGTGCTGGATGCTGACAGCTCCGAACCTGATCAGTTTGATGAAACAGATAAAAAATATCTTGAACAAATTGTAAGTCTGCTGAATTTTTAATTTCGCTTTATGTAATTTTTCTTTCATCTGCATCATGACATGAAACTACAAGTCATGAGAAAAATAATTTTAACTCCAATCGTATTTTTTTTATTCCTCGGCCTTTTAGCCCAAACAAAAAAACAATCACTCGAAAGTAAAATCAACAAGGTAACCGTGTTTCTTGAAGGCAGCCAGGTAGAAAGAACTGCTAAATCAGTTTTAATTGCGGGAAAACAAGAACTCGTCTTCAGCAATATTTCACCAGATATTGATAAACAAAGTATCCAGTTAAAAGCTGAGGGCAACCTGACAGTTCTTTCTGTTATTCATCAACAAAATTTTTTAAAAGAACAGGTAAAACAAGATGAAATAAAAGAGCTTGAAGAAAAAAAAGAAAAATTACTTGCTGATATCAATAAAGAAAAAAGCCTATTGCTTGTTTACAAGCAAGAAGAAACCATGATGATAAAAAACCAGGCCATTGGCGGCAACAACGGAATAAAAGCAACTGAACTGAGAGATGCTGCAGATTTTCAGCGGAGCAGGCTTACAGAAATTTATATGAAACAACAGGAGATAGAAAAAGGAATTAAAAAAGCAGAAACAGAATTGGGGAAAATAAATCTCCAGTTAATTACACTGAATCAAAAATCCAACTTGTCAACAAGTGAGATAATAGTAACCGTACAGGCAAAGGAAAATACCGGCGCCAGTTTCAATCTCACTTATTTGGTAAAAAAATCCAGGTGGTATCCTACTTATGATATTCGGGTAAAAGACATCAGCAATCCAATTAATCTGCAATACAAAGCAAATGTGTTTCAAAATTCAGGTGAAGACTGGAAAGATGTAAAACTGTTTTTATCAACCGGCAATCCGAATGAAAAAGGTGATAAGCCATTGATTAATCCATGGTACCTGCGATATCAGAGCTATATACAACCGGTACAAATGAGTAATGAATTGAACAGGCAAGCAGGATTTTTGTCTGGTGCTGTTTCTGGAAGAATAATTGATGAGAGAGGAAATCCTTTGTCAGGAGCATCAGTAGTAATAAAAGGAACTAAATCCGGAACAGTTACTGATGCTAATGGTAATTTTCGGTTACAAGTTGTAAGTCCATCAAATAGTATTGTTGTGAGCTCTGTTGGATACGACACAATGGAATTTGTGGGGAATAAAAACAATGTAGTCAATGTCACGATGCAACAATCTTCTCAATCTTTAAGCGAAGTAATAGTTAGTGCTTACGGTTCAAGAAGTTTAGATGCGGATGGATATTATGATAGTCAAAAAACAATTAAAAGAAAAAAAGAAATTTCTGCAATTGAAACATCAATCGCTTACCAGCCCACAACAGTTATTTATGAAATAAAAGAGCCTTACACTATTTTAAATGATGGTAAAACATACACAGTGGATATTGATGCATTTGAAATAACAGCGCTGTACGAATATTATGCAGCCCCCAAACTGGAACCCGAAGTTTATTTAACTGCAAAAATTATTGATTGGCAGGAGTTGAATCTGCAACCCGGTGAAGCCAACCTGTTTTTTGAAGGTACATATCTCGGTCAATCTTTTCTTGAAGTAATTAATGCCGGCGATACATTAAATATTTCTCTTGGAAAAGATAAAGGAGTAGTGGTAAAAAGAACCTTGCAAAAAGAATACAGCACCAAAAGATTTATGGGCAGTAATAAAACGGACAGCAGGCAATATGAAATAGCCGTAAGAAATAATAAGCAACAAGCCATCAGTATAATTATTGAAGACCAGTTACCCATCAGTCCGCAAAAAGAAATAGAAGTGCAGGAAAAAAAATATGATGGCGCAAAACTGAATGAAGA
>JANOJO010000129.1:0-17514 GCA_031418795.1 Bacteroidota bacterium
GAAACAGCCATTTTATAATTCAAAGTAATTTTATGGTTTATTAGGATAAACCCATGCACCTATTGCCAGTGCCCCTGCACCTCCTGTAAATCCTCTTGCAGCAAGTGTATAAATTCTGTCGGTTATTAAAACTTGTGAAGATGTAGTATATACCGTAGCTCCTGTTGTGGCATTATTAAATAAAAATGTATAAGTACCTGCGTCTATTTCTATAAATTTTTCAAAGTCGGTGTTTGTTGCCTGGTCATTGAAACTGCGGTTAGTAAATAATTTGCCGGTACCTCCCATTATTACAACATCAAGTGGCACTGTGTTGGGAGAGAAATGGAAAAACCTGATTTTTATTTTTGCAGGTGATGGATCTTCCAAATCATCAGTAACCAGCACAGCTTTTACTTTGTTAAAAGAGTCAATTAAAAATGTTGAATACACTTTTTCATCTACCAGGTCTTTGGTTATTGTTGCAAACGGGTTAGGTGTACCGGTTGCATTATACGCAATTGTGCTTCCTGTTTTTGGTGTAATAGTATAATAGGGCAGCGTATATCTTATAGTTCCGGCAGTAGTTGAATAGTTAACAGTAGTTGCGTATAGTGTACCATTGATAGAAAAATCGCAAGCCGTGGCATTTGGAGAAAGAGGTACCAACAGCACTTGTGATATCCTGGTTATCGGATCTTTTTTTATGCAACCTGAAATAGTACATAATATGCAGCCCGTAATTAAAAGTGTAAATAAATAATTTCTTTTATTTCTCATAAATAATTTTATTAGCGGTTAATAATTATTGCAGCAGCGGGTCCTTTGCTTGTAACTCCTGTTTTACCCCGGCCTATCAGTGTGTACATACGCAAGCCAACGGGAGCAAATCCGTTAAACTGCACATAAGATGCAGTAGTACCTTTCTTTCTGAAAATTAATGTATCATTGATTACAGGTAAGGGCACCTGTACCCAGTCGCTTACATTCTTATGGGTGATATTAGTTATGATTTCTGCATTTTGCCTTGAACTAAACAGCGTTAATGTATCTAATGGATTCATTAAAAAGTTAGCCACACGTATTTTGTAAGTTTGATATTCCGGCACTAAGAAATTATCTTCTTTTATAGTTACCCGTACTGTTGGCACCGTATCGCCGATATATAAACTGTAATATTTTGCTTTTTCAACAGTGGCTGTAAAAGAGGCAAGGGTATCACCTGCAATAAAAGCAGGCACATTGGGTACCACACTTAAGTTCATTCTTGCATTAATGATATCAAATCTTGTAATACCCGCGGGTATATTTCCATATACATTTTGTACAGGCCATACACCACCATAGTTTATAGCTACACCATTCAGCTTTTTTCCATTGGCATAAATAAATACTTGCGGCCCGGTGGTTGCATTGGGTGCCGTTGGTATTTGCGGTGTATTACCCGCAAACACCTGCAACACTTTTATATTTGCCGAGTTGGATGAATCTAAATAAACCCATTTATTATTTTCGTCAATCAGGTTCACATCGTTTTTTTCGCATCCAAAGATGCCAAAAACAAATGCGGCTGAAAGAATGATTATTGAATTAATTATTTTTTTCATGTTGTGTTGATTAAAAGTTTAGGGTAGAGTAAACCATACTTTCTTTGTGTGATAATCAGGATTGAATCCGCCAACTGAAGTAAGCGCATCAATATTCCACAGGTATTCTGAATTATATCTTGGCCTAATCCTTTCGGCAAGTTTACCACCATTATCAGGATAAAGGCTGATAATATCCAAACGCTTATAGCTGGGATAAATATTTATTTCATCATACGCATAGCGCCGCATATCCACCCAGTTTTCTACAAAGCCCCAACCCCAGAGAGATAAATATTTTTGGCACAAGATATGTTTCAAAGTAAGATTTGCTTCAGCAGGTACAAATGTCAGATCATTGAGGTAAGCAGTTTTTTCAGCTACAGGAATCGTAACCTTTGTCATTGCAGCGGGTGAGTTAGTACCCAATGTATTTAAATAGCCAAAGAAATGTGTGTTCAGCATTTCAAAATGGCCATCAATTCCATTTATATAAGCCTGTCTTGCATTAGCCTTATCTCCTTTAAGAAAATATGCTTCAGCTCTTAAAAATTGCATTTCACTATAAGTCATTATTGGAAACTTGCTGTCGTTTCTAAAAAAAGTTCTGGCTCCTGAATCAGTACCAAGACCAGGTGCAGCGGTTTGTCCAATTGTTCCCCAAAAACTTGGTACTCTTCTGTCATTTGCTGCAGGTGTAGAAGCATTATCGGCATATTGTCCTGCTGTTATTCCATTATAAGTACCGTTGGGAGATGGCCGCATAATATATTTTACCCTGGGGTCATTGGTGGTGTTTCCAAAAACGAGTCCTGGTGTTGCCACACTGCCTGTCATAATATTCATTGGTAAAGCGCCAATTCTGAATGCGCCTAAATTATTCCGGCTAGGGCCAAAAAAGTTTCTGGCCGTAACATCGGCAAATGCTAAGTTGAATTGAATCATTGCATCATCTGCTGTAGATGACATAGCCAAAGCAGTATATTTTATTACACTGTCAGCTTCTTTGGTTAAGTATGAACTCTTTTTTGAATAGCGATGATAGATTCGGGCTTTTATACCATTCACAAATTTTACCCAACGGGTTTTGTTGCCCTGATAAAAGTACAGGTCGCCTAATGCCAAAGTTGAGCTTGTCATGTTTTCAGCTTTAGACCAATAAGCCAATGCCGAATCGCAATAACGAAGTGCATATTCATAAGCCACATTTTGATTATCATAATCAAAAGATAAGCGGCCTTTTTCAAAAGCCTGAACCACCGGCATTTCTCCATGCACATCTGCAAGTGTAACCCAGCTCCATGCGTTGAGCGAATAAGCAGCTGCTACATAATCAAATTTACCCACCACTCTGCCAGAGTCAATCATATCAATAATATTGAAGCCCATATTCCAGTAATGCATACGCCAAATATCACCATATGTATCAGCACCCGGAGCATATCCATGTCTTTCCGGAGCATAGGAGGCTGTAACTATATTGGCAAAATTCTGTGTATAAAAACCAATGCCTCTTGCATCAAAAGCTATTCCTCTGTGCATACCTGAAATGCAGGAAAGCAAAACTGTTTCAGGTGAAGAGTAGGTAGGCAGGTTTGGATTTTTGTACGCATCATCTAAATATTTTTTGCATGATGCAGAAAATATAGAAACAGTCAGTATTAAAATTATTATTCGTTTCATAAAAAATAATTGAGTAAGTTTTTTTAATTATTTACCATTTTTAAAAGAAACCCGAATGCCGGTGTTTATACCAACTGGTGTTGGGGTATTACCCAAATCAATTGCAAAGCCACCTACACCGCCTGTTGCAGGTGTATTGCCATTAGCAGCCGGGTCAACACCCGAATAATTGGTAATGATAAACAAATCGGTGCCTGTAACAAAAGCACTTGCTGCGGAAAAAATTCTCATTTTGTCTAATATTCTTTTACCAAAACTGTAGCTTAAGGTTACATCTCTCAACCGAAGCCAGTTAACATCATGCTCTATAAAATCTACAGCATAAGTTCTGCCGGTATAATAATCATTTTGATAAAATGGATTAATGGGAATAGTGTTTACTGTTGGGTTGGCTGAATTCTCTAATCCATCACGCAATACACCCGGCACAATTCTAATAACCTCCCTGTCCAATGTTCTGTTACTTAAACCAGCAAGTACCAATTGCTGTTCTGTACCATTTAGTACATCGCCTCCCTGTTTCCAATCCAGTGTAAAGGATAACTTTAAGTTTTTATAATTAAAATTATTTACAAAGCCCATTACAAAATCAGGATTACGGTCGCCAATATTTACATAATTAGGATTTGATACCGGATAACCAAGTGTGGGGTCAATTAGAATCTGACCCTGATTATTTCTCAGGTAATTCAAGCCACCAATAGTTGTAGTAGGTAAACCTCTGTATAAACTGGCTCTGTAACCTGCCAGCCATGAGTCAGAGTTATAAAACTCAGGCAGCGCAAGTTTGGTAACCTTGTTTTGCATTTTATTAAAGTTAATCGTGGATGTCCAGTTTGTATTTTTTGATTTAATCACTTTTACGCTCAATGTAACTTCAAGACCCTTGTTGTACAGGTCTGCAATATTTGAAGTGTATAAAATAAATCCTGTTGCATAGCTTGGTCTTGCATTAGCAGCGACAGATTTTTTAATATCAATTTTATAAGCTGCTATATCAAGTGTAATTCTTTTTTTCCAGAATTCTAATTCAGTACCTATCTCGATAGTTTTTTGCGCTTCAGGAAATAAGTCCGGGTTGTTGGCGCCAAAACCATAAGCCCAGCCATAGCCATTGGTGCTTGCTACTGAATTTGTATAAACGGACTGATTGGAATATGGAGCAACTCTTTTTCCTGTTTTAGCATAGGAGGCTCTTAATCTTCCTAACGTGAGAATGTTATTTTTAGGAAACAAATCACTGAATACAAAACTTGTACTTACTGATGGATAGAAATAAGATCGTCTGTCAGGGGGGAATTCTGCCAGCCAGTCGTTGCGTCCGGATGCATTTAAATAAATGATGTCTTTGTATGAAATATTCAAATCACCAAACACACCCAGGCTTCTTTGCAATGTTAACGTATCTCTTCCCTGCGTTGCACTGTTTAGTCTTTTGGTAAGCGATGTATTACCATCTACAGTTATTTTTTTAAGTTCAATATCCCTTGCTTTGTCAAATACACTGTCTGCCCGTACAGACCATGTAGTGGTTCTGCGGTCATCAACAGACTGACCAATTAAAAATTTCACCTTTACATCTCCAAACTCTTTTTTAATAGTGGCAATAAAATTTGAGGTAAACGCTTTATACCTTGTAATATAATCTTCGATTCTTCCGCCAACAGTAAATACATTATAAGATTCCCTGTCGTAATAAGTAATTCCGTTTTGTGAATACACATCAGCGCCAAACCTGTAATCAAAACTTAGCCAGTCATTGGCTGTATAAACAAGATTATGGTTAAAAGATAAACGGTTGTTGATGTCAAAATTTTTATTCCTGGTTACTTCAAAGTATGAATTGTTAAGTTCAGCAGGATTATCAACGCCTGCAGATTTTGAAATGATTCTTCTGTTGCCGGCTATGTTTTGCCATCTGCGGGCATCATCATCCAGCGGCCATGTTAATAAACTTAAATAATAACCACCAACACCTCTGAAAGCTTTACGGTTAAATTGATTGTAGTAGGCCGCTGTGGTTGTAAAATTTACTTTATTGCTGACTTTTGTGGTTAATGTTACCCTTGCATTTATTTTTTTATTTCCTGTATTGGGAATCACACCTTCCTGATCGTAATAAGAAGCTGTTGCCCTGATGGCGGTTAATCCCTTGCCGAAATCTAAAGTAACACTGTGCTTAACAGATTTACCAATATTGAAAAAGTTTTTTACATTATTGTAAAAAGTTGTGCCGGGTGCATACTTGGGTCCAAAAAAAGAACGGGTGGTATTGGTAAATGCTCCGTTGCTTCCATTGTCATATACATGCTGTACTTCATGAAATTTGGTTATTTGCTCCCACCTGAAATTATTTTCATAAGAAACTTTTAATTTCTGAACCTTCCCTTTTTTAGTAGTAATAATGATGGCGCCATTACCTGCTTCAATACCATAAAGCGCAGCGGCTTCAGGACCTTTCAATACGGTGATAGATTCTATATCATCAGGATTAATATCAGCGGCCCTGTTTGTATAATCATTATTTCTATTGTCTTGATCTGTAGCAAGACGATGCTGGTTGTTCACTGCATTATTTAAAGGAACCCCATCCAGAATTATTAAAGCTGAATTATCGCCACCAATAGAATTAAATCCGCGTAAAACTATTTGAGAAGATGCTCCAGGTGCGCCGCTTGTTAAATTCACAGTGGCACCGGCAATTTTACCTGTAACAGCATTCATCCAGTTGTCACGCTGGGTTTCTGCTATTTCTTCTCCTTTTAATCCCTGTGTGGATTGACCAAGGCCACGGGTTTGTTTTTTTATTCCATAAGCAGTTACTACCACATCACCCAACTGTTGATCTGATGCCGTTAATGAAAGACTATGAGTAGCATCATCACCAACCGTAAATTCCTGGCGGCTAAAACCAACATAGGTAAATAATATTTTATTTCCTTTTGCTGCGGAAATAGAATAGAAACCCGCTTTGTTAGTCAGCGTTTTTTTACCCGTTGTTTGATTAGTGACTGTAACTCCCTGCAGCGGAGTTTTGTCTACAACAGACTGGATAGTTCCGGAAATTGTTTTTTCCTGAGCATTGGAAAAAAGAAATAAAAAAAATAAAGGTACTACCGATAGTAGTCGTTTAAGTATTAGCATAAGCAGAAGTTTGAGATTTGAAGGTAAGTAAAAAAAGGAATTGGGTTGAAGATTTTCTTGCAGTTACCTGCAAATAAATCCGCAATTCTTGCATAAGACAATTTCCGGCTTAATTCGCTGCAAAGCACAAAAAAAACTCCTTCTTGCGGGAAGGAGTCGTGCAATAGTTGTAGATAAATTATTTACTGCCAAAAGTAAACCGCATTGTAAAACCTATAGCCGCCGGTTCAAAGTTGATATTGTCAATAATGTTTAATTCAGGTTTCCAGTCTAAAGCAAGATTGAGCGGAAGATTTGAAAATTTATAATCAAGGCCAACAACACCCTGGGCACCCATCAGGCTGCGTGAAGGATTTGTTTTATCCGAATCAAACCCCAGATAAGCACCCGCACCGTAGTACCATACTAACCCGTCAGTAGATGCGACAGGAGTGTGTATTTCAATTAATGCGCCGATGGCAGCTCTTTTATCAAAAGTAAATAACGCTTCAATGGCTGTTTTCTCTGATATAAAATGTTTAAAGCTTACTGAATTATTTACGACAGCATCTTTACTGCTGAGCCGGATGCCAAGCGCTGTTTTATAACTCTGTGCCTGAAGAGTGGAGCAGGTAGCAAAAAGGAAAACAAGAAATAATACAATTGATTTGTTCATGGTGAATTGTTTTCAGGATGAAAACGAAAACAATGCCAAAGAAGTGTAAAGGAAATGCAAAAGTTAGTAGTGAGTTGGGAGTTCAGAGTTTGGAGGCTTTCACCATTCACAACTCACCCCTTCATTCAAACAACTCAAACTTGGTTTTTGGCCGCTCGGCATCACGCCAATTAAAATTTTGGAGACGCATTTCCTTTGGTGTTTTATGTTTCATCGGCCATATTGTTCCTTTTACCTGGTTGCGAAATACCACCCTTTGTAACTCCTGGTTGCGGAAAAAAATATCCATCAAATCAGAACTTGACTGGTTGATTCCGGTAAATGCACTGTCTTCATCCATAATATAATAAATGCATTCGGCCTGGTTCTTTGCCCTTACTGAATCAATACTGCCATCAACAAAATAGGCATCCATGCGTACCGATTTTACCTGGTTAAATATTTCAGGCTTTATAAAGCTGGCAATAAAGCTATTTTTAAACACTTCCATTTTATCTGCTTTTTTATTTTTTGTAAAAAGTAAAATGGTATCGCCGCTTATCTGGCTTTCTTTTGACCACACAACCGGTTTATCATATAGCCGGAACACTGAATCTTTGTAAGAATAAAACATGCTGTCGCAAACAGCCTGCAGCGAATCAGAAAAAATCCGAACATTAGGATAGGCTTCAAAGTAGCGGTTGGTGCTGTCTTTTGTTTTTATATCAACTACATGTACACCTTTCAGGGTGTCAATTTTTAAAGTGGAATCTTTTACCCGCATAGAATCCTTGCGGCTGTACAGGTCAGTAAGTTTTGCAGAAAAAAGTGTATCAGCTGCAATGAATATCGAATCATTTTCCTGCTTAATGATCATCAATGGTTTTTTTACAGCAAGAAAAGTTTCTGTTTTTGTATTTAAAAAAATATTTCCTGCCAATACAGTTGTTTTTGCTGCCGTGTCAACCAATATGGCGTTTCCAATAATTTGTGTTATTCCCGTGCTGTCGTCAGATAAAATAGTTTGCCCTGTTGCCTGTATAGCTCCATCCTGAATGACGGGCCGCTGCCCAAATTCTGCCTTGCCGGTTTTCAGGTTATAATAACCTTCTCTGGTTTTTATCGTTCGGTTACTGCTGTCTTTAATAAATGTTTCGGCTATAAAACGGGAAGTTTCCGTTTCTGTATTATATAATAAGGAGTCCGATTCTAATTCATACTTGGGATCTTTCAACCGCACATTTTTTTTGAAATACACATCTTTCAGGTCTGTATAATAATATCCTTCTTCGCTGGTAAGCACCGTGTTGTTATTTACCACCCTGCCGCCATTTTTATAAATGCCCACTTTGGTGTTTACATCATATTCAAGATTGCGGGTGGTAAGCACACCCTTGCCATCAGTAAGTTTTACATTATTATCTAAATAGGCAATCCGCTTGTCAGTAAGGTAGCGAAGATGATCAGCATACACATCGGTAGTGTCTGAATCAATAATATGTACATTGCCAAAAGCTTCAAAAAGATTTAATCGTTTTGTAATTACACAACTGTCACATTCAAAAATGGAAGTACCCTGCCGCAGCCGCACCTTGCCGGCAAGAATTTGAATTTCTGTAACAGAATCAATTTTTCGGTATTCCAGTTTTCTTGCAGACAAAATTTCAATTGTGCGAACAGTATCCTGTGGCGTAAATGTTTTGGTGGAAGGCAACTCCTGGCAAAAAGAAATAAAGGGGCTTAGAAAAAACAAGCCGGAAAAAATTGCAGTAAGATTTTTTTTAGAAATCATTTTTATTGACCGGGTGGAAGCGTATCTTTTTTGGAAGGCGAAGTTAATGGGCCGGTTTTATCCTTTCTGTTAAAAATGATATTGCCGGTATAGCGTTTTGGATTCAGCCGCAGATCATCAAAAAGTATTTCGGCGCCTAATAACACTTCATTCAGTTTGTCATAAAGTTTTCTGTCGCTCATCAGCAATCCCAATGTGCCATCATTACTTTTTATTTTTAATAAAAGATTTCTTAACTCAGCGATAGAAGTTTGCAGCGTATCAATGGTGGGTTGTATTTCTAATGAAGAAAATTTATCAGCCGCTTTTTTAATGCTGCTGATGGTAGCCGTTATGCTGTCATTATTTTTCTTCAGGTTATCTGTTATTGAATTTGCATTTTTCAACGTGCCGGCAAACGGGCCGCTTTCGGTATTTAAAATTGATTTCAAGGAAACCGTTGCCTCTTTCAGGTTGCTGATTATTTCCTGGATATTTCCCTTGGTATCTTTTTCAAAAATATTGTTTACTCCGCTCAGCACCAATTTCAATGAGTCAATGGCATCCCTTACTTTTCCCAGTGTGGGGTTTATCTGCGCCTTTACATCGCCCAGCAAAGAAGTAGCCCTGTTGGTAACTAATGTATCGCCGTCTTTGAGGTATTCTTTCAGATCGCCTTTTGATATATTAATGTAAGTGGTGCCCAGCAATTCAGATTCAATAGTGGCGATTGAGTTTTTAGGAATATTTACATCTCTTTTCAAAGTAATAGTTACAATGATGCCGCTTAAGTCTTTATCTATTTCTGTATAATCATAAACAGCGCCTATTGGCAGGCCGTTTATTTTTACTTCATTTGATTTTTTCAGGCTGCCCAGTTCACCAAATACTGCAAAAAGATGTTTTTCGTTGGTGAAAAGGTTTTTTCCTTTCAGAAAATTAAACCCGACAATTAATAGCGAAAGCGCTACAATGGTTAATACTCCTACTTTAGTTTCGTTGCTGATCTTCATGAAATATTTTTTTCGGCTGTAAGATACAAGATGTCAAATTAATAAAATTATTCAAGCTCTTTCCGGGCATCTTCAATTGCTGCAAAGATTGTGGAATATCAGTTGGGAATTAAAATCAGCTTTTAGGTTTTACCTGTTCGTTTCTATTCACGATGGCAGGGTCTGTCTTTCCATTTTTAGTTACAGGCAGTTTGCTTCCTGAATTATTGCCCGCTGGTAGTTTATCAACCGCAGCAATATAATTTCTCAATGCATCGGTAATATTATTTACAATTTCTTCCTGCCCCTTATCACTGTTCAGGTATTCTTCTTCTTCTTTATCGCTGATAAATCCTGTTTCTACCAATACACTTGGCATACCCGTGGCATGAAGTACCCAGATGCCCACATCATTTCTTTGTTTTACACCCCGGCTTAATCTTCCTTGTTTTACAAATTCAGCTTCAATAAAATTGGCAAAATGAAGACTGTTTTCAAAAAACTTTTTGGCATAAAGAAGTTGAAAAGCTTTCATCACCGGATCATTTATTTCTGGAATTACTAATGTGCTGTCGTTTTCTCCAAATTCATCTTCTGGCTTTATCATATCCGTTTTATGATCACTTTCATCTGCAGCCCAAATAAAAGTTTCGGTGCCATGTGCAGGGTTGGCAGTGTAATAAGTTTTATAGGCCTGTACTCTTCTTCTTTTTTTACCTTTCCCTACATACCTGTAACCACTGGGAGTACGATGTGCAAGTTTGCGGGCAGAGTTTACATGGATGGAAATAAATAAATCGCCGCCTGATTGATTGGCAAATTCTGCCCGGTAACGCAGTCCCTGGTTTTTGTCAGGTTTATTTCCAGGTATAATATCCGTGGTTCTTGTATATAATATTTTTATTCCGGGAAAATTTTCTTCAATTGATTTTCCAAGTTTCAATCCCACCTCAAGACAAATTTTAGCTTCCGTGGAAAAAAGTCCTTTTGCACCACCATCTCTACCACCATGTCCCGGATCTATAATAATGGTTTGAACTTTTTTTATCTTTTTGACAGGTGTTGTAAAAGAAAATGAAAAAGGCAGCAATGCAATAAAGAAAGCGGAGAAGAGAGTTCGTTTCGTCATGATGGATATTAATTTTAACGGATTCGTTTTCAATCTTCACAAATCCTTTAAACTTGAATCGGTTACTTTTGCCTCACACAAGATGAAGCAACTGTACAAATTTAGATTAAAATACCTTTTGTTTGGTGTATTCACTGCCTTCTTATTTTTTACACAAACGTGGAAAACTGCAGGTAGTAATGCAGCCGTCAGTAATTTTTACTTCACTTTAACAGGCCAAACTGATACAGTGCCTCCCAAAAAACCAAAAGACAGTTTGGCAAATAGAGTTTTGATTAATAATGATTCTTCTTTAATTGTTTTTCCTGACTCTTTGCTTGCAAAAAAAAACTCAGACAGCCCGGCATTAATAAATAGTACAGATACTTTTTCACTGAAGATGTCAAATGATTCGCTTGATGCGCCGGTACATTATGAAGCAGAAGACTCTGCGGTTGTATTGGCACAGGAAAAAAAAGTAATCCTGTATGGAAAAACAAAAACTATTTATAAAGAAATAGAACTGACAGCGCCGAAAACCGAACTGAACCAGGAAACACAAATACTGACAGCAGTGAATTCAACAGACAGCACAGGCACTGTAATAGAAAGAGCAAATTTTAAAGAAGGAGAAACTGCTTTTAGCAGCGATACTATCAGGTACAATTTTAAAACGCAACGCGGACTTACTAAGAATACGCATACCATGCAGGGAGAAATTCACGTGATTGGCGAAACTGTAAAACGTGAAGGTGATATTCTTTATTCCAGCAAAGGAGTTATTACCACCTGCACACTTGATGAACCGCATTTTGGTTTTCGTTATGAAAAAATAAAAATCATTAATAATAAAGTAGCTATCACCGGGCCTATTCATCCTGAATTTGAAAAAGTGCCTGTTCCAATTTATTTACCATTTGGTTTTATCCCTATGAAGAATCGTAACAAGCCGAATTCAGGCATACTGGCTCCTACTTTTACCACCAACGAAGATTTTGGTGTGGGCCTGGAGGGCCTCGGTTATTATAAAGTGCTAAATCAAAATTATGATATCACTGTTCGAACCAATATTTATTCTTATGGCGGCTGGACGGCAAACATCACACCTACTTACCGGAAAAGATACCGCTACAGTGGTCAACTGAATTTAAGCATACAAAGCACCAAGTTTAATTTTAAAGGCGATCCGGATTATGTAAAAAACCGAAGCTATTATATTACATGGAGCCATTCAGTAGATAGTAAAGCAAGACCGGGCACCAGTTTTTCGGCCAATGTAAATGCAGGCTCAACAAAGTACAATGATTTTATACCCAATAATGCCAACCGTAATTTTCAAAACCAGTTAGGTTCATCTATTACTTATTCCAAAACAACAAAGAATGCTAACCTGACCATCAGTGCAAATCATAATCAGAACAATGCCATTCATCTTATAAGCCTGAACCTGCCGGATATTGGTTATTCAGTAAATACTCAGTATCCTTTTCAACGCAAAGAAATAATTGGTACTGCAAAATGGTATGAAAAATTAGGTGTGGCTTATAATGGCACCATGCGAAGCCAGGTATCTTTTTACGATACCGCATTTCAATTTAAACAACTGATAGATACTTTGCAGTGGGGAGCACAGCATAATTTTCCGATAACGCTTTCTTTGCCGCCAATACTGGGTGGAAAATTTTTACTGTCTCCAAATATTTCTTATCAAAACAAATGGATTGCTCAAAAATTCAGAAGAAACTGGAACAGCACACTGAATAAAGTGGACACTTCTATTACAAAAGGATTTTTTACTGACCATAGTATTTCAACCGGGTTAAGTTTGAATACCGCATTGTACGGAACTTATCAATTTAAAAAATCAAGAATAATAGCCATCCGCCATGTGATAAGACCATCATTAAGTTTTTCTTATTCACCATCACTTTCAAAAACCCATTATTACAAAACACAATTAGATACAAGTGGAAGAACATTCCGGTTTTCTGAATATGAAGGAAGCCTGTATGGTTTTTACGGTGAAACAGATTTTGGCGGCCTCAGTTTTGCCATTGACAATAATCTGGAAATGAAAGTAAAACCAAAAAAGAAAAAAGGGGAAGCCGCGCAGGCTGAAGGTGAGAAATCCGATGATGCTGAAAAAGAAAAAGAACCCAAAATAAAATTGATTGATGGCTATGGTGTGAATGCCGGTTATAATTTTATTGCCGATTCTTTTAAGCTGAGCAATATTAGTTTTTATTTGCGCAGCACACTCTTTGAAAAAATAAATATTACAGCCAGCACTACATTGAATCCTTACCAGGTGGACAGCCGCGGTTTTCCTGTAAATAAATATGCATGGCAGGGCGATAAATTTAAATTAGGCCGCTTCACCAACGGCAACCTTTCTATGTCAACCAATTTTCAAAGCAAACCAAAAGATGCAAAGAAAGAAGATGAAAGAAAACAAAAAGAACAGGAGTTGCTGAATGATCCCACGATTGGTGGCGATATACAAAATCAACTGGATTATATGCGCAGAAACCCGGCACAGTTTGTTGACTTCAATATTCCCTGGACGGTGAGCCTTGGCCTCTCTGTTAATTTTAATGAAAGATTAAAAGAAGATTACAGTGGTTTTCAAAAAGAATTTACCAGCAACCTGAATTTTAATGGCAGCTTCAGCCTTACGCCAAAATGGAATTTTAGTGTAAATGGTTATTATGATTTTGATACAAGGAATCTTCAGACTTTCAGTTTGAGTATTACAAGAGATATGCACTGCTGGCAAATGTCAATTAATGTAACTCCTGTCGGGCCTTACCGTTTTTTTAATTTTACCATCAGTCCTAAATCGAGCCTGCTGCAGGATTTAAAAATTAACAGGACAAGATATTTTCAAAACGATTAACGGGAATTTTTTACAAAGTAGTCGTTCATTATTGCAAATACTTTTTCTTTCATACTTGTTTGCGTTTCGTTTTTACTTACTGGTACCGGGGCAAGAAAATGTATTTCTAATTTATGCGGCCAGAAATAAAATGGTTTGCCGGGTGGCAATACTTTTTTTGTATTAAAAATTATGGCAGGAATAATTGAATGGCCGGTATCAACAGATAGTTTAAAAGCGCCATCATGAAATCTTTTCAACGGTTCTGCAGTCCGGTTGCGTGTACCTTCGGGATATACACTCATGTGCATTCCATTTGCAAGCACTGCTTTCATTTTTTCAAAACTCTGGCGGCGGCTTACATCACTATTCCTGTTGACTAAAATGGATCCTTTCATATAAAAAAAACCAAAAAAAGGAATTTTTGCAAATGACGATTTTGCAATTGTTTTATTAGCACCCGGAATATAAGGACAGGAAATAGGAACATCCATCAGCGAATTATGATTGCAGGTAACAATATATGTTTCGCCTTTGGCAAAATTTTCTTGTCCTTTTGTTTTCAATGGGCATCCGGTCAGATGCAACCATACATTCATCCACAGTCTTGCAATTTTAATAAAAATATCCTGTCCCTTTGGTTCAGGCATCAGCCAGGTAAGCATGGAAGGAATAAAAATGATGAGAAACGTAACTACGAAAGTTATGATAGCCCATACTGCAAATACACGGGCAAGAATTTCTTTTATGATTTTCATTTTTCTGAAAACTGGAATAAAGTGATCTCTTTAAAAATAGAATTTTTTATTGCAGGCCATTCGTTTTTCAGGATGCTGAAAAAAACAGAATCTCTCCGGCGGTGCAATGGCATTTGCATGTGGCTTCTTAAAACTCCTTCTTCTTTAGCGCCTATTTTCCTCAAGCCTTGCTTAGCTCTTTCGTTCAGGTTGTCAGTTTTTATTTCTACACGTTCCCAATCAAGTACATCAAAAGCATAACTGAGTAAAGAAAATTTTGCGTGAAAATTAATGACTGTTCCCTGGTATTGTTTCGCCAGCCAGCTCCAGCCAATTTCTATTCTTTTGTCAAAAAAAGAAATGCTGCCAAAGCTTGTACTGCCACAAATATTTCCGGTTTCTTTTTCAATAATGGTAAATGGTAATCTTTTTCCATCTACTCTTTCCTGAATGGCAATCTCCACCCATCGCTGCAATTCAGCATCATCATCAAGCAAAAAAGTAAAATATTTCCAGAGAGAATCATCTTTTGTCAATGAAGAAAACGAAGCAATATCCAAATGCTGCATTGGACGCAGTATTACTTTGTCAGTTTCTAAAATTAGTTGTGGTGAAATCTGGTTCATAAGTTTTCCGTGAAATCTTTTTTAATCATTTTAATCTGTGATCAAAGTTTCCAGTCAATCGGGTCTATCCCATTTGCTACAAGATATTCATTTGCTTTTGAAAAATGTTTACATCCAAAAAAACCTGTATGAGCAGAGAGGGGTGATGGATGTGTTGCCCGAAGAATTAAATGTTTGCTTTCATTAATCAGTATTCTTTTTTCCTGCGCAAATTTCCCCCACAAAAGAAAAACAATATGCTCCCGTTTCTCAGAAATTTTTTTAATTACCGTATCTGTAAATTCTGCCCAACCAATTTTTGAATGGCTCATCGGCTCACCGCTTCTCACTGTCAAAGATGCATTCAATAAAAAAACTCCTTGCTCTGCCCAGTGAGTAAGATTGCCGTGATTAGGAATAGGTACACCAATATCATCATGAAGTTCTTTAAAAATATTGATAAGCGATGGAGGAGCTGCCACTCCATTTGCAACAGAAAAACAAAGACCGTGTGCCTGTCTGGATCCATGATAAGGGTCTTGCCCGAGTATTACCAATTTCACTTTATCAATTGGCGTTGTATTAAAAGCATTAAATATTTGTGAGCCGGGCGGAAATATTTTCTTGCCCTGTTCTTTCTCTGTTTTTAAATGATTCGGGATCTGCTGGAAATAGGGTTTGTTGAATTCGTCTTTTAAAACTTCTTTCCAGCCGGGTTCTATTTTTACATCCATCGTTGCGCTTTGGGTGCAAGCTAAAAAAATAGAGGCGCTGTGCCAATAGAAAATTTATTTTTATCAGCAGAAAATAATTTATCTTTTCAATTATTCAGGTATACTAAACAGTTCCGAACTAATTTGATTGTTAGCTGCAAGGCTTGGGGACAGTGCTAACTTTGAACATTCGGGCTTTGAACGAACATTTTTTGCGACCAAGGAATCATTTATTTTACATTGGGCATTGACCATTTTTTATTACCTTTGACACCTAATTTTAAACAGACGCACAATGAAAGATTTAAAGGATAATCTCACATCGAAAATTTTACCAAAAGAAATTGTTGACAAAAGCCAAACAGCTATTGACATGGTAAAGTATTATACTAAGGTTTCTGATATAATTGAAAGAACACACATTGCAATGGGTAAAAAAAGAGCTTTTAAAATTGAAAGTTCTTCAACAACAAATCAGAAACTAAACACCAACGCATATGGCTCAACGCATCAAAACCTCTCAAGAGTATAATTTATTTATTGCTGCTAATGCCCAAAATTCAAATCTTGGGAATGACATTTTATCAATGCGTTTAACTTGTTATGAAGCTATTGAAAATTTGAGACAAAGACCTTTGCTCATTTATGCTTCAAAGTTCATTAATGCTCTTCCGAACACCCCTAACAACATTGACATTTCAGACATTGACGGTTTCACGGACTTGGTGCAATCTGTTCGAGGAAAAAGTAAAAGCGTTGATGTTTTACTACACAGCCCTGGCGGACAACCTGACGCAACCGAAAGAATAGTTCACATACTTAGAAATGACTTTGAAGAAGTTCATTTCATTGTTCCTCATTCAGCATACTCTGCTGCGACCATGCTTGCTTTGTCAGGCGACTCAATTACACTTCACCCAAGTGCAACACTTGGACCTATTGACCCACAAATTAATGGAACTCCTGCAAGGTCAATTAAAAGGGGCTTTGAAAAAGTAAAAGAAATTATTAAGACTGAAGGACCTGAAGCACTTCCAGCTTACATTCCGCTAATTGAAAAGTATTCACTTGACCTACTTGAAATTTGTGAGGATTCGGAAAAACTTTCAAGAGAATTAGTTTCTAATTGGATTACCGATTTTATGTTGAATGGAAAAGAAAAACATGCTGGGCAAGTAAAAGATTCAGTTGAATACTTTTCTGATTATGACACCCATCTTTTACATTCAAGACCACTTGTTATTAGTAAATTGAAAAAGTTCGACCTCAATATATTTCAATCCGAAGACCCCTTGACAGAGTTGATTTGGGAGGCATATGTTCACATCAATGGCTTTTTCGGTTTGTCTGCTTTTGTTAAGTTGTATGAAAACAGATATGGCGTTTCTTGGGGGACACAATTTCAACAAATGATAGTCCAACAACAACCGCAAGGACAGCTTCCAAAACAAGCGTAAATGAATCGTCAGTGCAAACTTGAAACAGTAGTGCTTCGTCCGAACAGCAGCCCAGTAGCTAACATAAGATTAAAAGAAATTAATAAAAGAAGGGCTTTGTTTGGTAATCAGAGAGTTGTACTTCTAATACCTTCTTTTTTTTACTTCTTTAATCCCTTCTTCGTTATATGAAAAAAACAACACTATCTATTTTCGTTTTTATCCTTACTGCGTTTACTGCCTTTACACAG